>REBS01000025.1 GCA_007692605.1 Gemmatimonadales bacterium | reverse complement strand
GGAAGGCGGGACGAAGCATGAGGCAAGCCCGCACGAATTGTCCGCGATCATGGGCAGCATCAAGCCCGGTCCACTGGCGAAACGGAGGCGTAAAGCATGAGTGCCGCAACGATCTCCGTTGATCTGGTCGCACGGACGGAGCAGTTCGCCCGGCAGATGGAGGGCGCCGCCCAGCAGATGGAGCGGGTGGGGCGCCAGATGCAGCGGGCGGGCCGGACCATGTCCCAGTACGTCACGGCGCCCCTCGTGGCCGTCGGTGCCGCTGCGGTCGCCAGTGCCGTGCAGGTGGGCCGGTTCGCGGACGAGTTGCTCGACCTGGAGCAGATGACCGGGATCAGCACGGACGGACTCCAGCAGTTCCGGGCGCTGGCTCTGGAAGCCGGGGTCGCCGCCGACACGGTGGCCAACGCCGTGGGTGGCCTCACCAGGCGTCTCGCATCCGGCGAGGAAGGGTCTGCCGCGCTGAATATGGCCATGCAGAGCCTGGGCGTGAGCCTCCGCGACACCTCCGGCGAGCTCCGCCCCATGGAGGAGATCGTGGGCGAGACGATCCGGGGCCTCGCCGCCATGGAGAACGTGACCGAGCGGAACGCGGCGGCCTACCGAATCTTCGGCGGCCAGGCCCGGCAACTCGCGCCCATCCTTGGGCTCGGGTCCGAGGCCGTGGAGGAGGCCATCCGGAACTTCGAGGACTTGGGCCTCGCCATGGACCGCGACGCCCTGGAGGCCGCGAACCAATTCCGGGTGGAGCTTGACCGGGTCCGCGCAACCCTGGGCGCTGCCGCCCGGGAGCTGGGCGTGGCCGTCATCCCAATTCTGCAGGACTTCGCGGGCTTCCTCCAGACCTCAGTCCTCCCCACCGTGCGCGAGTGGATCCAGCGGTTCGCTGATCTCGAGCCGCGTACCCAGCGCATCATCGTGGTGCTCGGGGGCGTCGCTGCCGCCATTGGCCCGATCATCCTTGCGTTGGGCGGGCTCACGGCTGCGGTCGGGACACTGACGGCATCGCTCGGCGCCCTACTTGCCGCCATGGGTCCCGCCGGGTGGCTGATCTTGGGTCTTGCCGCCGCTGCCGCCGGGGTCACGGCGCTGGCGATTGCGAACCGCGACGGCTCCGAATCCTTCCGGGACCTGGCCGACGCAGCCCTGGGTGCCGCGCAGGGAATCGAAGATATGGGCGAGGCGTCCGTCCGCGCCGTGCAGCAGCAGCTTCTCGCAGCGATGGCCGAGGCGGAGGCCGAAGTCGCCGCCATTCAGGCACGGCTGGACCGCACCTTCCAGGACCCGGCCTCTCCCGCTGTCGTGGCGAGGATCCGGGCCGAACTGGAAGAAGCGAAGGGAACGCTGGCTGGGATGGAAGAGGCATATGGTCGGGTGGCCTCTCGCCTTGTGGAAATCGGGACCACGCAGGAAGGGGTCACGGTCAACACAGGGGAGCAGGCCGGAGCCTTGGCGGAGGTCGTGGAGCTTCTGACGGATCAGTCCCGCCTGCTCTCCAACGCCCTGGACCTCGACATCGAGAGCCACGACGTAACGCGGGCGTCGCTGGAGACGCTGGACAGGATCAACCGGGAACTTGCCCGGGGGACGCACAACCTACAGCGGACCGTCGAACTGACGCGGCAGCGGAACCAACTCCAGCAGGCCATCGCGGAGAACTTGACCCGCCGCATCGGGCTGGATCAGCAGACCCTGACCCTGGCGTCGGGGCTGAACGTCCAACTCGCTGAGGGCGGGCTGATTCTCGAAGCCAACGGACGGGTGGCCCGGAACCTCCGGGACGAGCTTGGCGCGGCCACGGACGAGGCGGGCCGGTTTGAGAACGCATGGCTGACGGCGCTGCAGGTGGTCGGCGCTTCGATGGGCGGGATCGTGTCGCAGGTCGGCAACATCGCTGCGGCATTCGCCATGGGTGGCCCCGGCGCGGGACTCGCGGCGTTCGGTGGTGCGGCGGCGTCAATCATCCGGGGCGACCGTGAGCAGCAGCAGCGGTTCCGGGACGCGGCGGACAACTGGGAGCGGGCGCTCGACGACTTCGTGGACCTGTTCGCGGACCGCACCAAGTGGGAGCGTATGCTCTCGCAGGTGGAGCAGGGCGCGGCGGAGCTTCTGTCGCAGGCGTTCCTCGGCGCCGCTGCCTCCATGGGCGCCCGGGACCAGAACATCGCGGCTGCTGCGGCGTCGATCATCGAGCAGGCGTTCGACGATGGCGGGATTGACGCGGCCATTGCTGCCGCCCGCCGATTCGCGGAAATCTTGGGCCTGTCCACTGAGCAGATCGACCAGATCATCTCCGCCATGGAGCGCCACCGCGACACCATCGCGGAGCAGGCCGAGGCCGAGAAGATCCTGGAGGAAGAGCGCAGGCTTGCCCGGGAGGCGGCAGAAGAGGCCGCTGAGGCCGAGCGTCAACTCGCGCTTGAGCGGGCGCAGGTCACGAATGAAAACCGGATCGCCATCCGCGAGGCGCTGCTCGCCGGAGACCAGGCCGAGGCGCTGAGACTCCGGGCCGAGGCGGACCTCGAATACTGGCGCGACTTGTACGAGCGGGGCCAGATCACCGCCGAGCAGTTCCAGCGGATCGCCGCCGTGATCTCCGGTGAGCTTGCGAATGCCCTGGCCGGACTCGACGACGGTCTCCGCCAGCAGGCCGACGCGGCCCGGGAGGCTGCACGGGCCGCATACGAGGCGGCACAGGCCGAGCGGTTCCGGCAGCAGCAGGACATGCGGGCGCTGGAGGTGAGGCTACTGCGGGCTCAGGGCCGCGACCGTGAGGCGCAGCAGCTACAGGACCTGATCGCCGTGGAGGCCGCGCTCCAGGAGGGCCGGGACGGCGCCTACATCAGCCTGCTACAGCAGGTCCAGGCCGAAGAGGCGCGGGCACGGGCGATGCGTAGCGCGACCGAGGCGACGCAGCGGACCACGCAGGCCGTGGAGGGTGTTGCGCGGGCGTTGAACGCCCCGGCTGGCTTCCGGATGTCGCTTGCCCGGTGGCGGTCTGCCGGGATCGACCAGGCCGTGGCCAATGCCTCGCCGTCGTTCACCACGGACAACAGCCGCAGCGAGTCCACCACGATTCAGAGCCTGACGGTGCAGATGCCCGCCGGAGCGACTGCGGACGACTGGGATCGGCTGATCGCGTGGGCACGGAACAAGAAGCGGGCTGGTGCTGGCAATCCCTTCGAACTCCCGGGGGTCTGATGCCGACGCTCACGATCAACGGCCAAGCCATCCCGATCCCGGCGCCCCTGGTGGAGCGCGTTGACCTGACCTGCCGCCGCCGTGCGTTCTCTGGCCGGCAGACTTCCGCGAGGCCGGGGACGCTGGCGAGTGTCCGCCGGATTCCGCTGGACGTGATCGGTGTTCGGATGGACGACATCCCTACCGTCCGCCAACTGGTGGCCGACCTGCTCACCCCCGGAACGGTGGAGGTGGGCGGCGACGTGATCGGCGGCGAGGGCGAAACGATCCAGGCGCGGGCCGTCAGCCTGTCCTACCGGATCGGGCCGACTCCGCCACTGACGTATGTCAGCGCCGAGCTACTGGAGGACCCCAATGCGTGATGCCACTTCCGCGCAACTGGCCGCATACGGCAACGCCCACCGCCGGGAGCGTGAGCGCGTCCTGATCGCGGACGCGACGGACACACTGGTTGACGTGACGCCCTGGGTCCGGTCATGGACGGTCGAGGTGGACAAAGAGGCGCAGAGCCGGACGTGTACGGTGGTCCTCCAGCGCGAGACGCCCGCCGGGTCGCTGGCTCCGCTGATGGAAGCCTTCCCCGGCGTGGACATCGAGCGCCGGATCGAGGTGGCCACGGCAACCGTGGGTGTCACGGACGAGATCGGGGTTTCCGACTGGGTAACCCACTTCGTCGGCTTCATTGACGATGTAGACTGGGGCGGCGAGTCACCGGTCCTGACGGGACCCTGCCGGGATGCCTGGGGCGTCTTCCACGACGAATGGGTCGAGGCGCCGTTTACTGTGCAGGAGCAGCGGCTGGAGGAGTCGATCCAGGACGTGCTGGATACCGCGCTCGGGGTGGGCGCTCCCACGCTGGTGACGGTGGGCGACCCAGACTTCCAGGCGCTCGAATACCAGCAGCAGGTTCAGCGGCTAGAGGATGCGCTCGGGGCGCTCCGTGACCTGATCGGGTGGGATCTCAGGTACAAGTGGAGCGAGGCCGACGGCGCCTTCCTCCTGACGTTCTACGAGCCCCCGACCTACGAGGACCCGCTCCACACGTTCGGCCCGGATGACTACTGGGGCGTGGAGGACATCGGGCTCTACACGTCCGAGCGTCGCCGGGTCTGCATCATCGAATGGGCGCCGGGCGAGTTCGTGACGGTCGAGGATTCGGACCTTGAGCCGGGCGACCGCCGCAAGCCGATCCTGATTGACGCATCCACCGACCCGCAGATCAACTCGGCGGGCCGTGCGCTGGCGCTAGGCCAGGCCGTGATCCGGGACACCGCGCAGCCGCCGATACACCAGACGGTATCGCTTCGACACTTTCCTTGGGTCGAACTCTATGATCGCTTCGCTTTCTTGGCCGACGGTGTGCACTACTCTACCACTCAGGAACGTATTGTGGCACGGTACAGCCACGGACGCGCCGGGTTCGGTGAGCCGATCGCGACCCAGATGGGCCTGCGCTTCCGACCCGCTGGCTCCGCTGGCCGGTGGTACCGCAGGAGTGAGCGTGACCGACTGCGCCGCGAGTTAAGAGACGACGACGAGATTTTGACGCCCCTTCCGCCCATTGAGGTGGGGGACGTGGCGCTCTTCTACACCGAGACGGAAGGCCCGGGGTTCTCCGAGGAATCCGACCGGGAGTCATCCCTCGGCGGCTTCATCTCGACGACCCGAATCGGCACGGGTCTCGGCAACCTCTTCCGCGCAGTGACCCAAGAGGAGGCGTCGGACGGCATCACGCTCTACGTCATCATTGCGGTGGCCAACACGTCCGAGGATGTGCCGTGGCCAGCCGTCCGGGCCTGGGTCGAGCAGCCCACCGTGGAGGGCGTGGAAATCGCCATAGGCGCGGACCCGGCGGGGATCGTGGATCTGGAGTCCAGTACCGCGCAGGGCCAGACCATCGCGGACGACGAGACGGCGCCGGGTGGTGGCGTGACGTTCTCCGCGCCGGAGGTGGTCCACGAGGGCGTGGTCATCGGGCACATGGCACCGGAGACCTGCCGCCTTGTCCACGTGCGCTTGGACGTAGAGCCGGGCGCTGAACCCCAGATCACGGATGGTCGCATATGCTTCGGAACCTGCTTCCCCCGGGACGCCGAGCCCACGCCTACGCCCACGGGGTCCTGACGATGGCATTCGTTCTATGCGCTCCGGTGGTGGCTCAGATCGGGGTCCTCGGCGTGGTGCCGGACGATGGCGCCTGGGAGCCGTGGTGCCAAATCAGCGAGGAGCGGTGGGCGGAGATCAATGTTGGCGCCACTCTCGACCC
>REBS01000128.1 GCA_007692605.1 Gemmatimonadales bacterium | reverse complement strand
AGAAGAGGCTCATTCGGCACGCACCCGTGGCTGGAATTCGACGATGTCACCGCGCCCCAGGGCCCTCCAGCGCTCCCGGATCGCCCTTCTGATCAGATCATCCCACCTACGAACCGAGTCGTCGGGAAAGCGGAACAGGACCACTCCTCGCGCCCCAAGGGAGATCTGCACCGACGAAGACGAGGTCTGAAGCGAGTCGATCTCGTCGATCGTCCATCGATGGGCCCCCTGCCCCGCTGCCTTGTTCGAGCCAGCCGGCTCCGGGATGAGTTCCATCTCGTTTCCGTCGAGGAGAAGAGTTCCGGGGACTCGCTCATCGAGGCGCTCGATGAAGCCCAGGAGCCGATCGCGGAAGCGCAGCGGATCTTCGTTGGACACGAACTGCGCTTCGACGACCGCTCTGGCCTTCAGTCGGCCATCAGGCTGGCGGGCGTGTCCGGCGGCTCCGCCGAGGCGGTCGATCCTTCGGTTCAGAAGCACCGCCTGAGCGTCGAAGCTCTGCCCGTTGCGAGAGACCCGTATGCGGGTTTCACCCGTGGGGGGTGCGGCCTCGAAGGTCGCTTCGCACGATGGACAGAACACATGGTCGGACCTGGCTTCCACGGGGTCCTGTCCGCAGAGCGGGCAGCGATACAGGAGTGCGTCCAAACCCATGTCACGCCTCCATCAGAGACGGCCGAAGAGATCGAGAAAACGCAGCTTCCAGACCTTCCAGACCGCTTCGACCACGATCGCCTTCGACATTTTCGATTCCCCCTGGTCTCGTTCGGTGAAGACGATCGGGATCTCCTGGAAGCTGAACCCCTTTCGCCATGCACGGTACTTGAGTTCGATCTGGAAACTGTAGCCGTTCGACTGGATGCGGTCCAGTTCGATGCCCTCCAGGACCTCCCGTCGAAAGAGATTGTACCCCCCGGTAGCGTCCGATACCGGCAGCCTGGTGATCATTCTCGCGTAGAGGCTCCCGAACAGGGAAATCAACAGGCGGCCGACCGGCCAGTTCACCACGGTCACCCGGCCCCCCACGTACCGGGACCCGATCACGAAGTCGACCTCTCGCGCAGCTTCGATGAAATCCGGCAGCCGGCCCGGTGGGTGTGACAGATCCGCGTCCATCTCGCAGATCCGCGCGTACTCCCGCTCGAGTCCCCAGAGGAACCCTGCCACGTAGGCCTGGCCCAGGCCGCGCTTTTCCTCGCGGTGGAGCACATGGATGCGACCGGGATGCTCGCTCGCCCATTCCTCGGCGAGCTCACCAGTCCCGTCGGGCGAACCGTCGTCCACCACGAGCGCGTGCACGGAACCCAGACCCTCGGCCTCGGTGTCGAGCGCCATCAAGCGCTTGAGCACACGCGGAAGGCTTTCCCGCTCGTTGTAGGTGGGCACGACCACCAGGGTGGTATCGCTTGTCATGGTCTCGTTTCCCCGCCCTTCCCGGCGGCTTCGGACTCCGTCGGATTTCTCAAGGCCTCCCAGAGCGCCAACGCGCCGGCCGGAGCCAGTTCGACCGCGGTCATCCAGAGACGTGCGAGGATGGCGACCGGGGCCGCGGCGGGACCGATGACGGGCTGAAGGAGCGCCATCAGGACCCCTTCCCGGACCCCGAGGCCCGCCGGAGCCGGAAGGGCCAGGTACCCGAGGAGATATGCCGCCGCGAAATAGATGGTCGAACTGAGGATGCCGAGTTCATCGAACCCCAGTCCCACGAGGAAGAGATGGAAGGCGACGCCGTAGCCCGCCCACACGACCAGATGCCACCCGAGCCACCGAAGGCCGAATCGGACATCCGTTCGCGGCGCCTCTTCGGGATCCCTGCGCGCCAGACGAAAGAGGAAGCGAAACACCCCGTGAAGGAGGGTCGGAACTGAACACAGGAGCACCACCGTCGCAATGCCGATGCCCACCAACAGCCAGAGCCCATCGGATGCCTCGGCGCGGACGGCCGTGATCGCCGGAATCCCCCAGGCCGCAGCCGCCAGCAGTGAGAACCCCTGCACGAGGATCCCCGCGAGGGTCCCGATGGTGACCGAGACTCCCTGGCGTCGGGCGAGAATCGCGAGTCCCGCGATCTGCCAGACCTTGCCCGGTACGTATCGCCCCAGGTTCGCGGTGAAGATGACCCGGGCCGAGGCGGCGACGCCCGGATCGGGTTCACCGAGATCCCGTACCATCCGGCCCCAGAGTCCGGCCGCCAGGAGAAAGGTGCCGAGCAGAGCGCCGACCGACGCCGCGATCCATCGCCGGTCCAGCTCCGGGATCCCCCGGTCGAGCGCGAGCGCATCATCGAGACCCACCCCGAGCTGCCGGGCGATGATCCAGGTGACCCCGACCGTGAAGACGATCCGAAGGGCCCAGCGGAGCCAGGGCGGGACTCTGGACGCACGGGGCCGGGCCCACGTCGGAGGGCTCAACGGGCATCCTCATTCCCGTCAGCCGCACCCACCTCCCGGCTTGCGGCCGACCCCTCGGCCCCGACCCGCTCTCGACGTGACCGAACCCCCGCGAACAAGCCGGCCCCGGTCACCAGGAGGAGCGAAGCCAGGGAAAGCCGAAGCGCAACTCTGAGCTGGGAGGACTCGTACGTCATCACCACCTCGCTGCGCCCTTGGGGAACCGAGATCGCCCGCAGCGTATGGTCCGCCCGGAGGACCTCGGTCTGTTCCCCGTCCACGCGGGCCGTCCAGGCCGGAAACCAGTTCTCGGCCACGACGACCAGTGCCGGCCCGGTGGCCTCGACCCTGAAGTGCAACCGGTCGGGAGTCCGCTCGATCCACTCCACCCGGCCCCCCACGCCTTCGCCCCCCGGCTCGACGGCGGGCCGGCGCTCGAGCACCGTTTCACGGCGAGGATCGAAGCCCTCTTCATCGAGCACGACCGAGAGCGCCTCCCCTTCCCCGACCTGACGGTAGGACCCGACCACCCGTGCCCTCGGTCCACCCGGGTACGGATACACCGATGCCCAGATCCGCCCATCCTGGAGCTGAACCTGGCTCACCGGCTCGACCCCCTCGATCGACCCCGGCCAGAGGAGGTAGCGGACGTTCAGGATGTAGAGGGCGTTCTCGTTGAAGGAGGCCAGGTTTTCGGGAACCCCCCCGCCCCGCATCCCTATCAACTGGTTGTATCGCAGGAGATCGTTCGGGTGGTGCCCCCCGGCGAGTTCGATCCCGAAATTCGCCGGCTCCACGTCCTGTCCTCCCTGAATCATCGAGAAGACCCGGAAGGGGGGCTCCTCGCGAACGCGATCCTGGAGGAATCGAAGGTTGGGGTCCGGCACGGTCACTCGTGCCGGATCGAGAGTCTGGATGAATGGGACGTTCACCCGGAAGAGATCGGCTCCGACCACGAGCGTCAGGATCAGCGCCAGGACGACACCGCCGATCAGTCCCCGGGCGGCAGCCCACCACACCAGCGTCAGCGCCCCCCCGATGACCGCGGTCACGAAAAATCCGATGACGATGAATCCTCGGGATGCCTCGAGCGTGGCGATCGCCTGATCGGAGATTCCCGGATACACGACCGCCGTCCAGAGTTGAAAGAGGATTCCCGACGCGGCCAGCACCCCACCCAGGAGGAAGAGCGCCGTGCCGACACCCAGCGTCCGGACGACCCGAAGGGCGCCCGGCCGAAGGGAACTCGCGGGCGGCCCACCCGAGGAGCCCGTCCGGCCTCCACCTTTCTTCCCCACCGGGGCCTTCGCCTCGTCGAGGCCATCGAGGAGGTCGGCTCCCCGATCCACCCCGAGCGCCATCAGGGTCAGGGCGCCGAAGCCCGTCAGAAAGATGGCCATCGACGGCGCTCGAAAGAGCGAGATTCCCGGAACGATCTCGTAGAAGAGTCGCCAGACCGGGGTGTTGGCCCCCAGCGCGAAGAGGAACGCCACGCCTCCCATGCCGAGAAGGAACCACCGGATGCCGGGCGGCGCTCCGCCACGCAGGGGTCCCAGGAACGCCAGGAGAGCCAGGAGGAGCACCCCAGCGCCGAGATACTCATGGTTCAGCTTGAAGGCGTTGCGGCCCCAATAACTCTCGGCCGCCCACCCCTCGGATCGGGTATTGGCGCCGACGAACTCGGGTACGGCGAGCGCAAGCGCTTCCTCAGGGTGTAGCGACCAGGAGGCCGAAAACGCTCGCGCCGCTTCGGGTGTCTCGGCACCGACCGTGGTGGCGGCCCGGCGGGAATGCTCGGTCACGTAATCGACGGCCGGAATCAGCTGGATCCCGGCCGCGCCCGCGCCCAGGATCGAAAAGAGGAGGAAGGTCGCGAAGTGGCGTCCTGCCGGCCCTGGTCCCTCCCGACGGCCAACCTGAATGGCTCGGAAGATCATGTAGGCCCCCAGTCCTCCGAAGAGGAAGTAGGCCATCTGGAAGTGCGTCGAGAAGATCACCGTCGCGATCGCGAGCGCGAGCAGCGCCGGGGGGAGCAGGTCCCGACGGTGCCACATCCACTCTGCGAGCCAGAACAGGAGGGGGGTCATGGCGGTGACGAAGATCTTTCCGTCATGGCCGGGAAAGACCAGCGACACCATCCAGGGAGAGAGGAGAAAGCCGAGGCCCCCGAGCATTGCCGCCCCCCGGCTTACCCCCAGGATCCGCAGCCATCCAAACATGAAAAAGCCCGAAAGGCCAACATGGAGGACCAGCTTCCACCCCAGCGCTCGGTAAGGTTCGGTCAGGTAGAAGAGGGCCACCGAAAGCGGGTGAAGCGCATCGCCACCCACGAGCGATTCCAGAAAAGGGGTCCCACCGAGGATATAGGGGTTCCAGGCCGGAAACCCGGTCGTTTGCAGCGCTTCGGCGAAGAAGAGTCGCGCGGTGTAGCCCAGGGCCAGCGTGTCGCTTCCGAAGAGCATATCCCGACTGAAGATGAACTCCCGGAACAAGATGACCGTGGTCAGAGTGAAGACGAGGGGGGCCACCCATGCGGGAAGTGCGTCGAGCTGTTCCCGCAGGGTTGGGGGCGGAGCCCCCGTTGCGTTCGACCGGCGTCGGGCACTCATGCGGACTCCCTGGACGTGCGACTCCTCGAGGCCCGGAGGGCATGCCCGGGCTGCAGGAGCTGTTCATAGATGTCGAGATGGCGGGCCACCAGCCTCGCATTGCTCCAGTGTTGGACCACGGCGTCACGAGCCCGCTCCCCTCGGGCTTTCAGATCCGGATCCGAAAGGAGGGCACAGATCGCGTCCGCGAGCGCCGGTGGATCCGCCGGGGGCACCAGGACTCCCGTGTCGTCTCCCACGATCTCGGGGAGCCCACCCACACGCGATGCCACCAGGGGCAGTCCACACGCCATGGCTTCGAGACCGGCCACCGACGTGGCCTCCATGAGCGAGGGGATCACCGCGAGTTCCGCGGAACAAAGGAGACCCGGCATCTCCCCGTGGGGGCGCGAGCCGAGAAACCGGATCTGATCTTCCACTCCGAGCTCCCGGGCGATCGAGTCCAGGCGTCCTCTCTCGGGACCGTCGCCGACGACCAGCACCTCGATCCTCGGGATGGCGCGCCGGATCTCCGGCACCGCCCGCACCAGGAATTCGACCCCGTTCTTGGGGAAGAGACGGCGGGGGACGATCAGCCGTCGAACTCCGGGGGGCGCCGCAATCGCCGGACTCACCGGTCGGAATCTCGAGGTATCGACCCCGTTCGTGAGTGGCTCGACCCCCACGGTGCCCCCTGTCAGGCCGGTGCCGACCTCGGCGATCTCGGTGGACGCCGCCAGCACGTGATCTCCCATGTGCACGAGCCGCCGCAGAATCGGTCGCCATCCGGGTCGCTGGGCTCGGGTCAGAAAGTGCGACGTGTGAAGGGTGATCACCAGGGGTCGGCGGGCATTTCGGGCAGCGAGTCCGGCCGGGACCACGGAACTGAACGCCTGAGCATGAACAATGTCGGCCCACCGCGCCCCGCGGCGGGTGACCGGAATCGACGCGAGAGCGTGTGTGGTCCAGCCCACCGGGCCGCGCGAGGGAAACCAGGTCCGGATCACCTGAATGCCCTCGACCACCTCTTCGCGGGCCACCCCGGGAAGGGAGCGTGAGGTTACGACCCGGACCTCGTGCCCCTCGTCGACCAGGCCGCGGGCCAGCTCGTACACGTGGCTCTCGAGGCCGCCCACCTCCGGCGGAAAGTAGACGCAGTGGAAGAGGATCTTCACGGCAGGACCTCGGCGACCTCGACGCCCAGGCTCCGAGCGACGATCACGGCGATGCGCGCTCCCGCCCTCCCGTCTCCGTACGGGTTGGCCCCGCGGCGACGCTCGCGACCGGCCGCGCCTTCGGCCAGCGCCCGTCGAGCGGAGGAGAAGATCCGGTCGGGATCGGTGCCGACCAGCTCGGCCACTCCCGCCCGTACTCCTTCGGGACGCTCGGTGACCTCCCGAAGTACGAGGACGGGAGTGCCGAAGGAGGGAGCCTCCTCCTGGATCCCCCCCGAATCGGTCAGCACGATTGCCGCACCGCTCAGCGCGCGCACAAGCTCCGGGTACGGGAGGGGAGAGACGAGATGAATCCGGGGGTGGTCACCGAGGATCTCCTCGGCCGGGCCACGCACCTGCGGGTTCGGATGGACCGGATAGAGCACATTCAGCCCCGGCTCGGACTCGACCAGTCGCAGCACCGCTCCGAAGACTCGGCGGAGGGGCTCTCCGAACGACTCCCGCCGATGGGCAGTGAGCAGCGCGAAGGGGCCCTCCCCCTTCCGAGAGCGGGCGTCGAGTCGGGAGAGTACGTCGGACGAGGGGGATGCGTCCTGTCCGGCGATCTCGAGGAGAGCGTCGACGACCGGGTTTCCGGTCACGTGGATCCGCGCCTCGGGTACCCCTTCCCGGCGAAGGTTCTCGGCGGCATCGGGTGTCGGAGCGAAGTGGAAGTCGGCCAGAACCCCCGTCAGACGCCGGAAGCCCTCCTCGGGAAATGGGTGGGCTAGATCGCCACTGCGGAGGCCGGCTTCGACGTGGCCGACCCGGATCCGTTCGAAGAAGCCCACCAGAGCGCCAAAGAAGACGGACGCCGTGTCGCCCTGCACCAGGAGGACCTCCGGCGGCCGCTCGGCGAACAGATCCCGCAGGCCGGCGAGGCAGCCCGCCGCCACATCGTAGAGGGTCTGATCCTCGCGCATGATGCCGAGGTTCCGATCAGCCGTGAGACCGAAGGGCGTGAGGGCCTCGATCGCGAGTTCCTCATGCTGGCCCGTCAGGACCAGTCGGGTCCGGAAATGAGGGGTGTAGGCGCGAAGGGCCTTGACGACCGGCGCCATCTTGATCGCCTCGGGCCGGGTGCCGACCAGGACGAGCACCTCGCCCGACCCATCGGCGTCGTCAACCGAGCCCGGGCGGTCCGCCTTCTCGATCATTTCCGCTCCCGACGCCGGAGGGCTTCCACTTCCTGGCGGAGCTGGGCGACCATCTCGGCCAGAAGGCCGAACCCGAAGAGGGTCACCCCCACCGTCTCGAGTAGAAGCACCAGGGTCAGCAGGGGTCGGAATCCGAACCCGTGTACGAACCGCAGCCAGATCGCCACGATCCCCACGAGGACTCCCAGCCCCATCAGGAGCACGCCCACGGTCCCGAACAGGAGGAGTGGCTTGCGCGAGAAGATGAGGAGGAACCAGACCGAAAAGAGATCCATGAGTCCGACCATGACCCGCCACGGCCCGGTGTACTTCGACGTCCCGGCCCGGCGAGGGTACAGCTCGATGTCGATCTCGGTCACAGAATGTCCTCGCGCGTGGGCGAGCACCACGAAAAAACGGTGCCAGTCGTGTCGGAGGTGGATTTCGTCGAGCACCGATTGCCGGAAGGCCTTCATCGAATTCAGATCCGAGGCGGGCACCCGGAAGATCCGGCGGGAGAGACGGTTGTACACCGACGAGACCGCCCGCTTGTCGTAGCTTCCGACCTTCCGACCACAGACGATGTCCCATCCCTCGCCCATCTTGCCCAGAAACCGGGGGATCTCTTCGGTCGAGTGCTGGAGATCGGCGTCGAAGAGCACCAGGACCTCGCGATCCGTCATGCGGGCCGCGGTCTGCAACGCTTCGGTCTTGCCCAGGTTTTTCGGATGTCGGAGGACGCGCAGGGCATCCCACCCCTCGGCCTCGCGCTCGATGACCTCGGCAGTGCCATCATCGGAACCGTCGTCGACCACCAGGACCTCACCCTCGAGGCCGTGCCGCTCGAACGTCGCCTTCAGTTCGCGGACGAGGTCGACTGCGACTGGAGCCTCGTTGAACGCCGGCACCACCACCGCGAAATCGCGGCGAAGGCGCTCGGGAATCAGGGCCCCCCGAGGGGAGCCGTCAGACACGCTTCCGCATCCGTGCCGGTAGGATCCCCAGCTGATCCCTGTACTTCGCCACCGTTCGGCGGGCGATCTTGATCCCTTCCGACTTGAGCAGGTCCACGATCTTCTGGTCGGTCAGCGGCTTCTTCGAGTCCTCCTGATCGACCAGCACCCGGATCTTGTCCCGTACCCCCCGGGCAGAGATGTCCTCGCCGGATGTGGTCGCGAGGCCGCTCGAAAAGAAGAACTTCAGGGGATACACCCCACGGGGCGTCTGAGCGAACTTCTCGTTCGTGACGCGGGACACCGTGGATTCATGCATCTCGATATGGTCGGCCACCTCCCTCAGGGTGAGGGGACGCAGGTGCTGAACACCCTTCTCGAAGAAGTCCCGCTGACGGTCGACGATGAAGTTCATGACCTTGAGCATGGTCTGGCGACGCTGCTCGATCGCCTGAATCATCCAGTTGGCGGAGTTGAGCTTCCGCGAAATGAATTCCTTGTTCTCTCCCTTGAACTTGTTCCGGTCCCTCGCGACCTCCCGGTAGGCCCGTGAGATGCGCAACCGGGGGAGACTCGTGTCGTTCAGAAACACATGGTACTCTCCGTCGACCTTGTCGACGATCAGATCAGGAAGAATGTACGACTCGTCGGGCACTGCGTAGCGAAGTCCGGGCTTCGGATCGAGGCGAGCCACGCGATCGGCGGCGTCCTGTACCTCCTTGGGGGAGAGTCCGAGACTGCGGGCGATATCCGTCCATCGATGGTTGAGAAAGTCGTCGAAGTGATCGGCCACAAGTTGATATGAGACCGTGTCTTCCTCGCCTTCGTTGCAGAGCTGGAGCAGGATCGACTCGCGAACATCGCGCGCCGCGATCCCGGCCGGGTCCATCCGCTGCACCACCGTGAGCATCGCCTCGGCCTCGTCGAGGTCGTAGGGACGAAAGAGGTCGCCGATCTCTGAGAGTTCCTCGGCCTTTTCGTCTGGGTCCTGGATCACCTCGGCGCGCTCCACGGCGACCTCGCGAATATCCTCGAGCCAGTCGTTCACTCCCTCGACCACCTGCTCGAGATCGCAGGAGAGGAAGCCGGCCTCGTCCACATTGCCGATGATCTCCTCACCCATCCGGACCTCGCGACCGGAAATCGACAGGTGATGCAACTGTTCGAGGAGGTGGTCGTGCAGGTCCTTTGATTCCGTGGCCGTGGGCAGGGTGATTTCCTTCTCTTCGAACTGCCCCCTTCTCTTTCCGCCCTGATCGAAGCCGTCCAGAAGGATCTCCTCCCAGTCGACCTCGTCCTCCTTCTCCTCCTCGGGCGTGGTTTCCTCGAGGCTGACCTCGTTGATGACGTCGGCCTCGGCCATTTCGAGGAAGGGATTCTCGGCCATCTCGGTCTTCAGGTGCTGTTGAAGATCGAGCAGTGGCATGTACAGGAGTTCCATCGCCTGGTACAGGCGAGGGTTTACCTTCATCTCCTGTCGGAGTTCGGGACTCTGGAAAAGTCGGTTGGAGAGGGGAGTCATGGTCTGGACTCAGCTCTCGGATGGAGGTTCGAGGGGTGGGGGCTCCGCAGCCTCGGGAGTGGACGCGACCGAGGCGTTGTCCGTGGGAATCGAGGGTTCGGCTGCCAGTACCTCATCATTGGACACCTCCGTCAGTTCCACAACCTCTTCCGGGCGCTCGTACCTCTGGCGCATCCGGTGCGTGAGGGTC
Source organism: Gemmatimonadales bacterium (assembly GCA_007692605.1). Classification (GTDB taxonomy): domain Bacteria; phylum Gemmatimonadota; class Gemmatimonadetes; order Longimicrobiales; family Gaopeijiaceae; genus SLBA01. The sequence continues at coordinate 12,448 of REBS01000128.1, read as the reverse complement.
GGCCCCAGGTAGATTTCGGCCACATCGTCATTCCATACGAGCTGCGGCACCGATCCGCTGACCCGAATGCGTCCTTCGTACATGATGTAGGCCCGGTCCACAATATCGAGCGTCTGTTCCACATTGTGGTCCGAGATGATCACTCCGATATTCCGATGCTTGAGGCCTGCCACGATCTGCTGGATGTCATTGACCGCGATCGGATCGATTCCCGCGAAGGGCTCGTCGAGGAGCATGAACCGCGGTTGCTGGACGAGCGCTCGCGTGATCTCGAGCCGCCTGCGCTCGCCCCCGGAGAGGGCGTAGGCCTTGCTCTTCCGCAAATGACTGATCGACAGCTCGTCGAGGAGGGCGTTCAGACGGGCCTTTCGCTCCTTCCTCGGAATCTTGAGCGTCTCGAGGATGGCCATGACGTTGTCTTCGACGGTCAGCTTGCGGAACACCGATGGCTCCTGAGCCAGATAGCCCACGCCCATCCGGGCTCGCTTGTACATCGGCACCCGGGTCAGATTTCGGTCATCGAGAAAGACCTTCCCCCCGTCCGGTGCAATCAGCCCCACCGCCATGTAGAAGGTCGTGGTCTTCCCCGCCCCGTTCGGGCCGAGAAGTCCCACGATCTCTCCCTGCTGGACCTGGAGGTCCACCTCGTTCACGACCTTGCGCCGCGAGTAGATCTTGGTGAGCCCTTCGCCCCGCAGGATGCTCGTCCCCTTCCGCTGCGGGAGCGTGGCCACGTTCGAATCATTCGTGAGTTCGGATCCCTCGTTCATCGTCCAGGCCCTCCGACAGTCTCTTGATTGCGGGCAGAGGCCGTTCCTCCGCCCACCGGATCCAGCTGGATGCCGTCCACGGGCCGACCGTTCCCTTCGGCCTCGACGCGGTCGACCTCACCCTCGACCATATAGATCACGATGCGCTCCGCGACGATGTAGGAAATGGACCAGCGGGACGATGGGGGTGAGCGGACCTCCCCGGTCTCGGCATCGACGATCACCACATCGTCGTCGGTGGGATCCTCGTCGCCGCTGTCGTCACCCGCTTCCCCTGCGGACGGGGGCTGACGGTAGAGCGTGCGCGCGCCTCCCGTCGACTCGAGCCGCTCGAGGCGATACTCCTCCCGTCGCACGCCCCCGGCTCTCGGTGGCGTGTCGTCGGGCTCATCCACCTCCGGTGCGTCCGGGTCGGTGTCCACCGGGTCCGGCGCCTCTGCCTGCGCCTCCGGAAGCCGTGTGAAGGTGGCCACGATCTCCTGGCCCTCGATCCAGTCGTGGTCCAGGACCATCCCGGACCCATCCCCCTCTTCGTCACTCGCCAGGGAGAGTGTGGGCGCCTGGCTCGAGGTCTCACCGCGCGCCTGTCCGGTGGCCCGAATGGTCCGGGTCTCTTCCTGCGCGCCCTCGATCACGATGCTGCGACCGAAGATTGCGATCTCCTCCGACGTCAGGGTCGCTCGCACCTCGTCGGTCCCTTCGGCGGTGACCGACTCGATCTCCTCGGTAGGAGTCAGTCGGACCAGAACGTCGTCTCCGGTCAGGATCGTGCCGTCATCGGTCTCGATCCGGCCCTCCCGTCGAGCACGAAGCGATTCGAGCACGTCATCGCGCAGGGTCAGGTTCACCAGACCGCCGGACGCCACCACCTCGCCGCGGACCACATTCGCGTTGCCGGTCAGAATCAGCTGTCCGCCGGGCTGATCGAAGGCGAGCGAGTCCGAGGTGGCACGAAGATCCTCCCGATCCACCTCGACATTGCCATCGCCCCAGAAGAAGTCCTCTCCCTCGAAGCGGAGTCGATCCGCGCGGATCTGGTAGGGAGCGGGAGCGGGAGCGCCCGGATCGGTCGCGGTGGGAACGAGATTCGCTCGTGTGCCCTCTCCCCAGACGGTGAGCTGGTCATCCGGACGGCCCGCGACAGCCTCGCGGTAGTCGAGGGTATCGCCCTCGACCTCGGAGCCCCGCTCCACATCGAGGAAGCGGACCGCGCCCCGTGCGAAGAGCCGCCCCTCGCGCTCGTAGTAGTCGGCGAGGCGGGCGTCGAGCTCCCGCTCCGGGTGCCGGAAGCGGACGTTGCCGATGAGCTCGGTCCGGTTCGAGGCTTCGTAGACGACCGCCGAATCGGCCTGGATCCGAAGTCCGTCGGGACAGATCAGATAGGGACCGCCGATGTAGGTGATCCGGTTCCCCGGAGTGACCTGTCGAGTGGCGAACTCCCGATAGTCCTCGCGGAGCGAACAGTTCGTGCCCAGCGCCGCCTGTGCAGCGAGGGGGGCCGGCCCGAGTCCCATGAGGAACGCCGGGACGCCGGCTGGGGCATCCCCCGGTCCCGAAAGACCGATGCCACCGAACAAGGCTCCGAACACCAGGAGGAGCGGAACCCGGAGAGACAGACGTCGGGACGCGCTCATCGGCCCGTCCCCCGCGCCCTGAAGTCCCTGAACTCGAGGTCGGTCGTGAAGGCCGCCCCCCGAAAGGGGGGTTCTCCCTGCTGGTACATCACGAAGGACGAGTCGCTCCACATCTCCTCGGCGCGAGGGTCGTAGTGCAGCTCCTGGCTCTCGAGTCGGCGCCCCTGGCCCGGAACGGTCAGGACCACGTTGCCGTACGCGGCCATCCGGTTGGTCCGGGTGTCCAGCCAGCCGCGGTCCGCGACCACGTGGGCCCGCTCGGAGCCGTCCTCGTTGTACACATCCATCTCGAGAACGCGGAGGGCGACCGAGGTCGAGTCGTTCCACTGGATCGTGGTGTCGGCGATGACCTTCGCCTGGATCACCCCGTCCTGGGTGAAGCGGTGTACCATTCCGAAGGCGATGCCGTCGGCCTCGAATTCGAGGTACTCAGGAGGGACCGTGGCCAGCGGCGCCTCCTCCTCACATCCGACCGCCAGGGGCAACGCGCAGAGCGTCGCCAGCAGCACCCATCGCCGGACGTTCCAGTCGGACCTGATCATACGATTCCCGCCTTCAAGAGGTCATGGAGGTGCACGACGCCGTGCAGGCGTCGATCTCCGTCGACCACCGGAAGCGCCATGATCCCATGCTCCTCCATCTCGCGCACCACTGCGCCAGCGAGTTGGCCGAGCCGGGCCAGTCTGGGCTCGGCGGTCATCACCTCGTACACCGGCAGCCCCAGAAAGTCGGGCTCGCGATCCATGAGCCGAGCGAGGTCGCCCGAGGTGACCACCCCGACGACCCGACGCTCGGTATCGATGATGGGGACCGTGCCCCGCATGTGAGCGAGCGGGACGATGCAGTCGCGCATTCGTGCATCGGTACCGATCGCCGGGTACGCGTCTGCGACCATCACGTCCTCGACCCTCAGCGTCAGGCGTCTCCCCAGTGCCCCTCCCGGATGGAATTGCGCGAAATCGCCGGGCTCGAAGCCCTTCCGCTGCAGAAGAACCATCGCCAGAGCATCGCCCATCGCGAGCGCTGCCGTGGTCGACGAGGTCGGGGCGAGGTCGAGAGGGCAGGCTTCGGCGGATACGGCGCAGTCGAGCGCCACCGTGGCGTGCCGGGCGAGCGGCGCGTCCACCGCACCGGTCAGCGCGATCACGGGCAAACCGAGCCGTGCCATGTACTCCATCAGACCCGAGAGCTCCGACGTCGCACCGCTCTTCGAGATCACGATTCCCACATCGGCACGGGAGACGATTCCCAGATCTCCGTGGAGACCGTCGACCGGATGCAGGAAGGTGGCGGGGGTCCCGGTCGACGTGAGGGTCGCCGCGATTTTCCTCGCGATGATGCCGCTCTTGCCGACTCCGCTCACGATCACGCGACCCTTCGCACGATAGAGGATCTCGACGGCCCTCGCGAAGGTGTCGTCGAGCCGCTCGGCCATCCCGGCCAATGCGTCCGCCTCTTCGTGGAGGACCCGGCGGCCCTCCTCGACCAGAACCGCTGCATCCGGTTCGGAGGGTGTGCCTCCGCGGGCCTCTGTGCGCCGGGCTTCGGTGGCTGACCGGTCAGTCACGTCGGCCTCCCGTGGCGGTGGAAGCGGCGAACTGGTCACCATCTCGGGCGGCCAGATACGCGTCGACCCGCTTCTCCCACTCCCCTCGCGACTGCAGGAGGACCTTGGAAAACTCCCGGACCGCACCACGCCCGCCTTCGCGTCGGGTCGTCCAGAGGGCCTCCCTGCGAACCTCGCTGACCGCATTGGAGACCGCCACCGGAAGCCCCACCCGACGAAAGACGGGAAGATCCGGAAGGTCGTCCCCCAGCATCGCCGTCTCATCCCAGGCGAGCCCGTGCCGCTCCAGAATTCCACGAACCACGGGAAGCTTGCGTGCGCCCGCCTCCTGATGGCACTCCTCGATCCCGAGTTCGCGGGCCCGCGCCGCGGTCGCCGGAGACACCCGTCCGGATACCAGCGCCAGACGGATTCCAGCCTCTCGCAGGAGGACGAGCCCGAGACCGTCCTGGATATCGAACCGCTTGAGTTCGACCGGGCGCCCCTCGCTATCCTCACCCAGATACACGCCCGCGTCGGTGAGTACGCCGTCGACATCAAGGATGACCAGCCGGATCCGAGCGGCGACATCGCGAGGGATTCGCTCGGCACCGGAAACGGCGCTGCCGCCCCCTGCCCCACCGTCACCCTCCGGACGAAGCAGACGCACCCGGGTCCACATCAGTTCGCACCCTCGGCCGATGCCAGCCGGTTCATGACGGAGTGCACCTCGCGCAGTGCCAGGACCTCACGCAGGAGCGACCCCAACGCCTCCAGCGGAAGCATGTTCGACCCGTCGGACGGCGCACGGGTCGGATCAGGGTGCGTCTCGAGGAAGAGGTGGTCACAGCCCGCGGACACCGCGGCACGAACGAGGGCCGGGATGTGCTCGGGATCGCCCCCGCTCGATCCGTCCGCCCGTCCGGGCCGCTGCACCGAATGCGTGCCGTCGAAGACCGCAGCACACCCCGTCGCCTCCCGCATGCGGGCGAAGGAACGCATGTCGACCACGAGGTTCCCGTATCCGAAAAAAGTGCCCCGCTCCGTGACCACCACGGTTTCGGCTCCCCCCTTGCGGGCCTTCTCGACGACCGCCGCCATCTCCTCGGGAGCCATCCACTGCCCCTTCTTGATGTTCAGGGGACGTCCCGTGGCCGCGGCGGCCAGAATCAGGTCGGTCTGCCGGCACAGGAAGGCGGGAATCTGAAGCACATCGACGACCTCTGCCACGGGGCCCGCCTGGGCGGGCTCGTGAATGTCGGTGATGAGGGGAAGTCCCGTTTCGGCCTTCACCGTCGCGAGCCGTTGGAGGCCTTCGTCCATACCCGGGCCCCTGGGGGAGTCCGTCCGAGACCGGTTGGCCTTGTCGAACGACGCCTTGAAGATCACCTCGAGCTCGAGCTCCCTCGAGAGTGCGCCCAGGAAGCGGGCGACTTCGAGGTTCAATGCATCGTCCTCGAGCTGGCACGGCCCCGCGATCAGAGTGAATTCCCGGAAGAACGTCATGTCAGCCATCGACCCCGGCCACCTCTGGCGCACTCTCGGTGGACGGCTCCCTGCCCGCCCGAGCGGCAGCCGCCGCGATGAACGACGCGAAGAGCGGATGGGGACGGGTGGGGCGGCTCTTGAGCTCCGGATGAAACTGGCACCCGATGAACCACGGATGATCCGGAATCTCGATGATCTCCACGAGTTTTTCGTCGGGAGACCGTCCGCTGAAGCGCATCCCCTGCGCCTCGAGCTGCTCGATGTAGCGGTTGTTGACCTCGTAGCGATGGCGATGGCGCTCCGAGATTTCGAGGGTGCCGTAGATCTCGGCCACCCGGGATCCTTCCGTGAGCTTCGCCGGATACGCCCCCAGACGCATGGTCCCCCCCTTGTCGGTGACCTGGCGCTGAGAGTCCATCAGGCAGATCACCGGATCCTGGACCTCGTTCTCGAACTCGATGGAGTGCGAATCATCCAGACCCACGAGATTCCGGGCGGCTTCGATCACCGCGCACTGGAGCCCCAGACAGATCCCGAAAAAGGGGCGTCCGGTCTCCCTCGCCCATCGGATCGCCGACAGCATGCCCTCCACACCCCGCTGGCCGAAGCCCCCCGGAATGAGGAGCCCATCGTACTCCGCGAGCCGCTCGCCACACCCCTCGCTCTCGAAGCCCTCCGACGAGAGCCAATCGATTTCGACGCCGACGTCGTTGGCGATCCCTCCGTGGATGAGCGCCTCCTGAACCGACTTGTAGGAGTCGACCAGCTCGGTGTACTTCCCGACGACCGCGATCCGGACGGGGCCCCCGGCCGGCGACCGAATCGTGTCCACCATCCGGGTCCACTCGTCGAGATCGGGCTCAGGAGCCTCGAGGCGGAGCAACTCCATGACGTAGGCGTCAAGCCCCTGTCGATGGTACTCGAGGGGCACCTGGTAGATCGAATTCACGTCGAGGGCCTCCACCACTCCACGCAGGTCGACATTCGTGAAGAGGGCGATCTTGCGTCGGATGTCTTCGTCGAGGGCGTGCTCGGAGCGACAGATCAGCACCTGTGGCTGGATCCCGATCTCCATAAGTTCGCGGACGGAGTGCTGGGTGGGTTTCGTCTTGAGCTCGCCAGCCGCGGCGATGTAGGGCACGAGGGTGAGGTGCACGAAGATGGCGTTTCGGGACCCCTCCTCCTGGCGGAACTGTCGGATCGCCTCGAGAAAGGGGAGCGATTCGATGTCTCCGACCGTACCCCCGATCTCCGTGATCACGACGTCATGGTCGTGGGAGAGGCGTCGGATCGCATTCTTGATCTCGTCGGTGACGTGGGGAATCACCTGCACCGTGGACCCCAGGTAGTCACCTCGACGCTCCTTGGTGATCACCGTCTGGTAGATCCGTCCCGTCGTGATGTTGTTGGCCTGCGAAAGCGATTCGTCGATGAAGCGCTCGTAGTGCCCGAGGTCGAGGTCGGTTTCGGCCCCGTCGTCGGTCACGAACACCTCTCCGTGCTGAAAGGGCGAGAGCGTTCCCGGGTCCACGTTGATATACGGGTCGAACTTCTGGATCGTGACCCGGAACCCCCGGTTCTTGAGCAGCCGACCCAGCGAGGCCGAGGCGATTCCCTTCCCCAGCGAGGAGACCACGCCCCCCGTGACGAAGATGTACTTGGTGTTGCGCGTCGAATCAGTCATGAGCCCTTGGTTCGGATGGAATGAGGCCGGAAGCCCCGGAAAGGATCCCCTCCATTCTGGCGAGATCGGCGACCGTGTCCACCCCCCCCACCGGATTCGCCACCACGGCGACCCCCATGGGCATCGCCGCTTCGAGTGGCCTGAGCTGCTCGAGCCGCTCGAGCTGTTCCAGGGGCGACGGGGGGAGCGCGACCCATCGCAGGAGGGCTTCCCGGCGGTATGCGTAGATCCCGAGGTGCCTCAGGTACGGGGTCCGCTGCAGCTCTTCATCGGTTGGAGGGCCCGCTCGGCGATGCGGAATCGCAGCCCGTGAAAAATAGAGCGCACGGCCGTCACCGGCGCGGGCCACCTTCACCACCGAGGGGTCCGCCAGCGCCTCCGGTGTCTCGAGAGGACCGGCACAGGTTCCGAGGTGCCAGTCGTCGCTTCGTACGAGATTGACAGCTGCCTCGAGGTGCTCCTCATCGACCAGGGGTTCGTCTCCCTGTACATTGACGATGAAGCGGAAGGAGGCGAACTCCCGCATGCGGACAACCTCGGCCACGCGATCGGTGCCCGAGGGGTGTGCGTCGTCGGTGAGCACCACCCGGGCGTTGAAGTGCCGACAGGCCTCGACCACCCGGGGGTGATCGGTCGCGACAACGACCTCCCCGAAGAGCCCCATCGCCGAGGTACGCCGCCAGACCCACTCGATGAGCGGGCGACCGGCGATCGGCTGGAGAGGCTTTTCCGGAAGTCGCTCGGAAGCGAGACGCGCGGGGATCACCGCCAGAACGGAATCGTTCACGGTGTCCGGGGGCGCCGGGGGGTCGGGGGTGCGTTTGCAAGATCCACGCCATGTAAGGTAGGCGCCGTGGGCCTTCGGGGGCAAGGGCTCGGGGGAATTCGAGGCTCGAGCCCCGACCGTCTTCTTCGGGTCAGAGCCGAAGGAAGTTTCGCATCAGCTCCACCCCATACGAGGAGAAGAGCGACTCCGGATGAAACTGGATGCCCCAGACCGGAGCCGTTCGATGCCGCACCGCCTGGATCACCCGGTCTCCCTGCTCAACGGCTCCGGACCACGCCACCGGCTCCAGCGCGTCCGGCAGTTCCTCGGGGTCGGTGACGAGCGAGTGATAGCGCGTCACATCGAAGGGGGACGCAAGGCCCTCGAACAGCCCTTCCCCGGTATGCTCGATCGGATCGACCTTTCCGTGCATGACGCGGGGCGCCCGAATGGTGCGCCCCCCGTAGGCCTCGGCAATGGACTGATGTCCCAGGCAGACGCCCAGCACCGGGAGCTGGCCGTCGAGCGCTCGAATCAGGTCGACGGTGATCCCCGCCTCGTTGGGCGTGCAGGGTCCCGGAGAGAGGACCACCCGCTCCGGCCGCATCTCCAGCACCTCGTCGACCGAACGTTCGTCGTTGCGAAGGACCACGGGATCCGTCTCCAGCCCGCCGAGCAGCTGGACCAGGTTCCAGGTGAAGGAGTCGTAGTTGTCGAGGACCAGGATCATCGGTAGTCCACCGGGCGGAGGTAGAAGTCACCGATCGAGGTCGAGGAGACCATCGCGACCGAGGGGAGCCGCCGCTTCCAGTGCGTCCCGTTCAGCTTCCGTTCGACGAGGTCGACGGCGTCGCGGTCGAAGCCGGCGGTGGCGAGCTCGGCCGGGGTGTAGCCCTCGAGGAGGCCCTGCAGGATCGGATCCGCCACGGCGTAGGGCACACCCAGTTCGTCCTCGTCGTGGACCCCTTCCACCAGATCCGCAGAGGGGGGCTTCTCGATGACCGCGGCGGGCACTCCCAGGTGCTCCGCGAGCGCCAGGACCTGCGTCTTGAAGAGGTCTCCCAGGGGATTTATCGGCGGGGAGTCGTCGGCGTGCCAGGTGTAGTACCCGAGCAGGCGCTCACTCTTGTTGCCGGTCCCCAGGACCAGGGCGTCGAGCTTCGCCGACTGGTCCCAGAGCACCATGGCCCGAAACCGGGCCGCGAGATTCCCGCGGCGCAGGGGTGACAGCTCCGGTTCTTCGCTTTCGATGTAGGCGTCGATGCCCGCCGAGATCGGGATCACCCGCGGCTCGACGCCTACCGCTTCCGCCACCTGTCGTCCATGTTCGAGACTCTCCGGCGAGGAAGTCGTATACGGCATGAGGATCGCCGTGACCGCATCGGCCCCGAATGAACGCACGGCCAGTGAAAGCGTCACCGCTGAATCGACACCTCCCGAGACCCCGACCACCACCCTCTCGAAGCCTCTCTGACGCCGTACCTCATCCTCCAGAAAGGTCAGAAGTGCGCGTTCGAGCAACGGAAGGTTGAGCTCCAGGGAGGCGGGAGGCCATGGCCGAGGGGGCCCCTGGGCCTCCTCGCGCTCGGGCCGCTTCCCCCGGTCCAGTGAAGCCCTCGAGTCGGCGAGCGACGGCCGGGCGTCGGGGGCGGTGACACCCGTCGCACGCTCGGCCGCGCGCGCCAGCTCGGGCGCCAGTCCACGAAATGCGGCCCTCAGGTCCGGAAGGAGCGGGGAGCGGATCCTCTGTCGGGCGATCCGGGCCCGACTGACCCTTACCTCCAGATGGTGCTCATCGAAGAGGGCGGCCCGGGCATCCACCGCCCCTCCGGGGCCGTAGACCACGCTTCCACCCGCAAAGAGCTTTCCCCCCTCACTCCCGATCGCCTGGGCCACCGCCAGGTACCCTCCGTGCTCCAGGGTGATCGCACGACCCGCCAGATCCCATCGTTCGAGGTTCCCGGGCAGCGTTCGCCCCTTCTGGTAGTCGCGGGATGGAGAGGCGGCCAGGGCCACGAACAGATCCGCTCCATCCAGAGCGAGAGTCATGGGGGGGAGGGCGTGGAGCATCTCCTCGCAGATCAGCAGGCCCATCCGCCCGAATCGGGTGTCGTAGGCCCGGATCCGCCGGCCTGCCGAGACGAAGCGCCCTTCATCGAAGACGCCGTACGTGGGCAGGAAGGTCTTTCGATGCCGATGGACCAGTTCCCACCCCGCATCACCGGGGGTGAGGTGAAAGGCCGTGTTGAATACCTCGCCCCCATCCCGCTCGTACGCGCCCAGGATGAGATCGGGCGCATCGACCCCCGGGGATCCGAGTCCGCGCAAGATCGCTCCCGCGCTTCGTGCGACCTCCTCGACCCCCCCTTCGACGAAGTACCCGCTGAGGAAGGTCTCGGGGACCACCAGGATATCGGTTCGACCGGACCAGGACTCCACTTCGGTCGCCACTCGACGAAGATTGTGCTCCACTCGCCCCTTGGCGGCACGGATCTGCGCGATCGTGAGGCGAATGGGCTGCTCGGAGGTCGTCCTGCCGAGGCTTCCACCCTCGTCGTCGGCAATCGATGCGACCCTGTGGGTCGGTCCCGGTTGATCACTCATAGCTCGGTTCGGTCCCATGTGGTCAAATGCGGAAACGTCTCGGATCGGGGCCACGGGTGGTCGGCCGGAAGACCCTGACCGATGCCTCCGAAACGTCGTGCAGAGCGTCGGGAGAAGATAACATCCCCCCGCCCGCCCGTAACGGGACAATCCGGACCCCGCTCCGGATCGCGGGACCGGGGGAACGGCCCCTCGGCCCGCGGGTTAGAACCCGAAACACTCACCGACGTTTCCCGAACGACAGGCCGCAACGTGACTCAGTCCGCGTCTTCACTCCGGCGTTCATCCGTTTTCCTGCTCCTCGTCGGCCTCCTCCTGGGGGTTTCCACCCTCGAGGCGCAGCAGTTCACCCCGTTCGAGCGTGACCAGCGGACGCAGGGCGGTCAGGCCTCGGAGGAGTCCGACGTCTTTCTGGGAGCGCTTCAGGCGATCAGCCAGCACGCCCTGACGAGCCATGCGGACTCGGTCCTGTGGGAGATGGCGATTGCCGGGCTGATCCGGGAGCTCGACGACCCCTACGCCACCGTCCTGACTCCCGACGAGGTCGCGGCCTTTGAAGAGGAGAGCACGGGGAACTACGCGGGAATCGGGGTTCAGATCACGGAGTTGAACGAACAGGTGACCATCACGGCGGTGTTCCGCGGAACCCCGGCTGAGGGCGCCGGACTCCTGGTCGGTGACCGTATCGTGGGCGTCGACGAGGAGACGGACCGGAGCTGGACCGTGCAGGACGCATCGAACCGCATCCGGGGCGAGCGCGGGACCTCGGTGCGAGTGGTTGTGGAACGAGACGGGATCAACCAGCCCATCGCCTTCGAAATCGAACGCGATCAGGTTCACATTCCTGCGGTCACCGCCGAGAAGATCTTCGAGGGCTTCGACTACGTGCACCTCGACCGGGTGGCCCGAAACTCCGCAGCCGAGGTGGACTCAGTCCTCTCCGGGCTCGGCGACAGCCCCGGGCTCATCCTGGACCTGCGCCAGAACCCGGGAGGGTATCTCGACGAGTCGCTCCGGCTGGCCGATCTCTTCCTCGAGCGTGGAGACCCGCTGGTCCGCACGCGCAGTCGCACTCCCGGTCGGTCAAACGGGTTGAGTGAGGAAACCGCATACTCGCGCGTCACCCCCAGAATCCCGGATGTGCCGATCATCGTGCTCGTGGATCGCTTTTCGGCCTCGGCCTCGGAGATCATCGCCGGGGCCCTTCAGGACCACGACCGTGCCGTGGTGCTGGGGGAGCGCACCTTCGGCAAGGGAACCGTGCAGAGCGTCGTCCCCCTGCCCGGAGGTCGTCTGATCCGTCTCACGAGTGGCGAGTGGTTCACTCCCCAGGGTCGCTCTCTCAACCGCCCCCGTGATCGTGAGGGACGGGTGATCGAGCCGGATTCGGTCCCCGAGTTCACCTCCCGTTCGGGACGTCGCCTGCTCGGTGGAGGGGGAGTCTTTCCGGACCTCGAGATCGCAGCAGACACCTTCTCGAGCGAGGAACAGCGGTTCCTGACCGCGGTGGCCGAGGCCGAGATTCCGCTCATGCTCAGGCTGCAGGAGGCCGCGTTCGATGTGGCGCAGGGCGCGCGCGAGTCCGAGGTCATCCCCGACGAGTTCCCCGCCCAGCGGCTCGAAGATCTGAAGGCGGCTCTGATCTCCGAGGGCCTTCCGGAGGAAACCATCACCGCCGGGGTCACAGGCTACCTGCGGTATCGCCTCGAGGACTTCCTCTACGAGAGGCTCGAGCGCGATGATCTCTCGATTGAGGTCAAGGCCCGCAGGGACCCCGTGCTTTCAGCCGCCGTGGAGTTCCTTCGCTCGGCACGCACGCAGGCGGACCTCTTCGCCGAGGTCGAGCGTGCGGGAGGCGTCGGTGGTCCGGCACAGCAGGCGTCGCACCGAGAGCGCTGACGGACGTCAGGCCCGGGGGTGGTGAGAGCGATGGACCGACTGAAGATGGTCCCGGTC
>REBS01000014.1 GCA_007692605.1 Gemmatimonadales bacterium | reverse complement strand
CCAGCATCTCCCCGAACTCCTCCTGGACCTCGCTCGGGTAGGACTCGCCGAACCACTCCGGATCGTCCATCCGCAACCAAACGCCGTCTCCCGACGCATCGCCGGCCAGGATCCCGAACTCGTGCGGTGTGGTCACCCAGTATCGGGATTCGCCATCGGTGGCGATGGCGATCAACTCGGCATCCGCGTCCTGAGGCAGGTCCATGCTCAGGGGTTCCAAGCTCCCCTCGGGCCGAAGAAGCTCCACGCCCGGGCCACCTTGCCCGGTGGTCACGACTACAAGCGGAGCCTCACCCAGCGGCCGAACCTTGACGACTCTTCGATCCAGCGTGAACGAGCGATCGAGCTCGAATCCCGCTGCGTATACATCGACACGCGCCCCCATCCGCGAGATCACCCACAGGCTTCCGTCCTGGTCGAAGGTCATCCCCTCGATTCGGTCGTACTCCCCAGGGCCCTCACCACTCCCACCTAGAGACTCCTCAAAGCCACCATTTCCGGAGAACAGAAGAATCTCATACGGAACGCGCGAATCGACGAACGCGACCATCCCGTTCGACTTATTCCATGCGACGATCCCCCCCTCACTTGGCAGAGTCGGTGCGTCACTGAAGTCCAGCCGGACCAACTCCTCCAGCGCAACACCAGTGATCTCCCCTCGCTCGATGTCGTGATCTGGACTGCAACGCACCGACGTCAGAGCAAGTAATAGGACTATGGACCATCCCACCAGGCGATTTCTCGGCATCTAACGCTCCCCTGGGTTGAAAAGGGCAAGTTCCGGTAACGTTCCAGTCCTTCCGAACTTACCCAGGTGGCGCGGGTCGTGCGAATGCACGAGCCGTGACACCCAGGGAGGGGAAGTTGGGACGGAGGGCCCCGCCAGGGCCCGGGGCCGGATAGGCGTTATTTATACGAGCCCCGCTGTTCGGACACATCGAGGATCGTCAGGCTTAAAGGAACCGCTCAACGAAATCGGAAGGGGTCACAACTTCGATCCCGTTCCACCCCGAGGACTCCAGTAGATGCGAGTCACCGGATACAATGAAACCTACGCCTGCTGCGAGGGCACAGGCAAAAAACTTCTCGTCGTCCTCATCCTGCGTCACCGATTCACCTAGAGCGGGTGCTTCTACCAACTCGCCATGCACCCCCAACAGTTGGAGGAAAGGTTGGAGATCCACTCCGTCGAATCGTTGACCCAAGCGCCGTCCGACTCTCTGATACTCGTCCAGGATCTCGGGCGAAACCACGATGTGTACCCTCCTATCCCGCCAAGCCTGCAAGATCCTTCTCGGCAGCCCACCGAAAAACACCCCTGAGATGACCACGTTGGTGTCGAGAACTACCCTCACGCCCTTCCTCGAACCTCTCGGATCGCAGCTTCAATGTCCTCAGGGGTCATTCCAGCCTTTTCCACAGCTGATTCCGCTTGAGACACCAGCCGGTCGAAGTCCTTGAGCGATGGCGCTCGGATTGCTTTCAGCACCACCACATCCCCTTCTCCAAGGACGACAAACTGGGAGCCCGCCCCGAGCCCCAGCCGTTTACGGACCTCTTCAGGGATGACTACCTGGCCCCTTGAGGACATTTTCGTCGTGGCCACTTTTTTCATCACACCCTCCGTGTCTCAGTCTTACTGATAAGACTAGCGGACGGGAAACGCCAAGTCAATGATGATCGGCTCGACGATCTTCGCGACAGGGGTTTGTATAACGTTTGAGCCTTTCCGAACTTGCCGCAGCGGCGCGACTCGTGCAAACGGCACGAGGCGTGACGCGCAGGGAAGTTGGGACGCAGGGCCCGCCAGGGCCCGGAGCCGGAAAGGCGTCAGTTATCTGAAGAGGCGCACCCTCGTCGGAGAATGCAACTCATCCACCTTGCCCGCCCAGATCTCCAATCCGGAACCGCCCTTCTTGACTAGTGTACGCCAATGGCGTATGCTCCATCATGGTCATCAAGGAAACCAGCGTCTTCACAAGGCGAATCGAAAAGATTCTCGATGCGGAATCCTATCGACTCCTTCAGCTACATTTGCTACACCTGCCCGAATCCGGTGACATCATTCAGGGCTCCGGCGGAATCAGGAAGATCCGGTGGGCCCCGACCGGATCTGGCAAACGTGGTGGGGCAAGGGTCATTTACTACTGGGCCGTCGATGCCGATACCGTGTTGATGCTGTTCGCCTTTCAGAAGAACGAACGGGCGGATCTCACACCGGCCCAGGTCAAGCAACTCGCTTCCGTGGTTAGGGAGGAATTCTCATGAACGACGAACTCTTCGACGAGCTCCTCGAGAGCGTCCGAGAGGGCGGAGCCATCCTCCGGGGCGAAAAGATGCCCAGTCGAACCTTCGAGTTCGAGGATCCGGACGTTGTAGCGATCCGCAAGAGCTACGGACTTTCCCAGGATCAGTTCGCATCCTTGCTCGGCATCAGCGTTCGCACTCTGCAGAACTGGGAGCAGGGTCGTCGCACGCCCCACGGCCCAGCCAAAGTGCTTCTTCGAGTCGCCGCCCGGCATCCCAAGGCGATTCTGGAGACGGTCTCGTCCGGCCGATAGACGCTCGCCCGGGGGACGGGTACCCGCTTGGACCTCATACCATCGCGCAGAGACCACTCTTCCGATCGCACCCCGAACCTGCTGTTCAGGTGCGCCATTTCAGATAACGTTCCAGCCTTTCCGAACTTGCCCAGGTGGCCCGAGTCGTGCGAACGCACGAGCCGTGACGCGTAGGGAAGTCGGGACGGAGGGCCCGCATGGGCCCGGAGCCGGAAAGGCGTCAGTTATGCGAGGACCACGGCAATGAACTCGTCACGTGGCTATTCGATCCGGCCCCGTCGAATCCGGATTCGTCCTTCCTCAACCACCGAGAATGCCTTCGCCAGCTGTTCGCCGTGTTGAACGACTGCGGCAACGGCAAGAAGTCCCTTCTTGGCAGCATCTAACCCGTGGAGGCGTAGCAGGATGACGCCTTGATGCGCTCGGTGCTGGCGAAAGACCAGTTCCCCGAAGTCCTTGTCTGAGGTCACAAGGATCGCACTTTCCTCGGCCGCAAGCTTCAGGACCCGCTCGTCCGAGATTCCCGGAACCATCTCCGCCACGTAGAAGACCTCGTGCGCCTCTGAACGGAGGGCGGCCACCACCTGACGCTCCACCCCTTCATCGCAAAGGAACTTCAAGCGGCACCGCTGGAAATCGGATACACGACATCCGCCTTCAAAGCCTCAGCTGCAAACGCGATCGCGGCGAGAACGGCGGCTTTGTTCAAGCGCGGATGCGCGTCCACGATCGATTCAATGCTCTCACCCGCGCCAACCCGCTCCACGATGCTCTCGACGGTGATCCGCGTACCGCGGACCACCGGCTTTCCCATCATGACCTTTGGATCAGAAACGATCAGTTCTCGCATTGGTGCCTCTCCCGGTCTTCTCGTCTAGGGCCTGGTCCCCTCTCGTTCTCAGGTGCTACACCGCAAGACATTGGACCATCCGTCTTCAGTGACCCCAACCACTTTCTTCACCCGCCGGCCGTGGCTTTCGCGTAACGTTCCAGCCTTTCCGAACTTGCCCAGGTGGCGCGGGTCGTGCGAATGCACGAGCCGTGACACCCAGGGGAAGTTGGGCTGGACGGCCCGCATGGGCCCGGAGACGGAAAGGCGCCAGTTATGCGCTGGTTTCACCGATCGTCGCCCGACCCGATCCGCTCAGCCGGAGCAGCACCACCGCCCACTCGCGAGGACTCCTCCACCCGAACTGTAGGTGCTAATCGATCTCATGGCGCTCTACGTCCTGCCGCTCGTGGAGGATCCGCACGACCTGGACCTCCTCCTCGCCACGATATCGGAAGAAGATCACGTGCGGCGGGACAGGAAGACTTCGCACGCCTTGTCGAATCTCTGGGCGAGAAGTCCCGATTTCACCGGGAGCTTGAGCGAGCAACTCGCACTGAACTCGGATTCGGGTGATCACCTGCGATGCGATCCCGCGACCCGCGGCTCCGGCGATGTGGGCCGCGATCCCGGCGAGATCGCGCCGCGCTGCCAGCGAAAACCGAACCTCTCTCAAGCCGCTTCGGATTGAAGGGCCTTCAGGATTCCGTCGAACACCTCATCGGCGGAAGCCCCATCCCCCCGATCCAACTCCTCCACTCCTGCATCAATACTCCCTCGCAGCGCATCCAACTTCGCGCTCCGCTCGGCCTCACGGTCCTGGAGCAGACGGATCGCCGCCCGCACCACCTCGCTCGCGGAACGATAACGCCCAGACTCCACAAGCTTCGCGATAAACTCATCAAGTTCCGGGGTAAGCGACACGTTCATCGGACGGCCCTCCGATTGCAGGATTTCGACCAACTGACCCAACCCAGTCTACATCCTTGCCCCCACGATGTCAAAGATTGTTATCACTCTGGCACACACTCGTAAACACTCGGTGAAACTGGCGCGTAACGTTCCAGCCTTTCCGAACTTACCCGGGTGGCGCGGGTCGTGCGAATGCACGAGGCGTGACGCGCAGGCGAGTTGGGACGGAGGGCCCGTCAGGGCCCGGAGCCGGAAAGGCGTCAGTTATCGGACGTTGCCGTCGTCGTCTCGCGCAGCCTCCCCGATCTCACGCACTTACTTACCGGGGCGGATCCGGTATGCTCGACCCCGACAAGAATCCTGCACCAACCGCACTCGAAGTGACGATCTCTCGGAGAAGACCCTTCGGATCATACCCCGCAGGAACGGCGCTCCGCTCCCTGGCGATCCGAAGCTCATCCCTGGTTGGTGCAAGCGAAGCTGCGTCCCTGGCTGGCTGGGCCCGAGCATCGGCCACTTTCGCGTCCCCGTCCGCATCGTCGACGAAGACTACGAGCATGGAACCATCGCCCATCTCCACATCGAAATGTCCGAGCACATCGAAGGACGGGGGATCGAATCCATGGACCAAGTACCAACGACCAACCTCCGGGTAATGGACCGCTCCCCAAAGAAATTCACCGTAGGCGGAGGCTTGGCTGACTCCGTAATCTGGGCGGATCGAGTTGACCACATGCGCCTTCCACTCCTCAGACAACTCGAAGATGTCTCCACCGGGCTGGTATCGCTTCAGCTCGTCCCGATCCGTCAGGACATTCCTGAACCAGCCGGGCCGACTCCCTCGCCAGGCCACGACCAATTCCACTTGCCGCACGCCTTCGCAATCACTGAATACGTAGAAGGCGGTAACGACCGAAGATAGCTCCTGGTGACCGGTGCTTATGTCCGAAACACCACAGGGCACCTGAGCAGCAAGATCAACGGGCCCGAAAAGCATGAGGGGAACGGCGACCGCAGTCATCGCGAGAAGTCTCGCTCGCACTCCTGCTGGACGCCCTAAATTCCGATCGCACACGCTGCCCCCTGATGATCCGAAATGATGGCGGAAGACATTCTCTCGCCTTATAGAGTCGGTTGCGGTCCACACCCGGCTGCTCCCCACCCCTGTGACAGCGATGTCGGATAACGTTCCAG
>REBS01000147.1 GCA_007692605.1 Gemmatimonadales bacterium | reverse complement strand
AGGGGCCATAGCTCAGTTGGGAGAGCACCTGCTTTGCAAGCAGGGGGTCGCCGGTTCGAGCCCGGCTGGCTCCATTGGGTTTTCGGGATCTCGGGAATTCCGGAGTACACGAACCGTTCGCGAGAATCCCCTCGACGCTTCCCCGGGGGAAGCGTTTCGACCTCATGCGCGCTCCGCTCCCCCGAGCCTGACCCCCAGGGCCTCCGCAGCAGGCGTCCGCTCTCGGGCTCTCCCGGCACGGGGCAACGACCAGCGCAAGTGGCTCGTAGAGCTCCCAGGCCGCCTTGACCAACTGGGTGGCGCCATCGTTCAGAGGGAACAGGCCCTCACCCCGCACGGAACCGTCCGCGCCAGGCCACACGATGGCCCGTCTCCTCGAAGAGGCGCCACTCGGCGCCGTCCAGCCATTCCCGGTCGATGCCGTCGGCCTGCACGGCTGGCTCCAGAGTTGCCGGCGATGATTTGGACGCGAAAGTCCACACGCGTGGGATCTCCGAGGGACGGTTGCAGAGAAACGCGTCGTATGGGAGACAAAGTCCACGATCGTTGTTCGCCAGAATCGACGGTTGTGGAATCAGCGGTCTATACGGAGACACAGAGCGCAAGTGTCCGAGAAGGAGCCGTCGAGTGTGGAGAAACGGTTTCCCTCTGGGTCCGAAGCCGCGTGGAGTCGGGAGGTGAAACACTCTGGGCTTGTCCGCGCGAAGTCAGAAGCGCAGCACCATCTCCTGGACCCCGAGACTCCTCCACTCGAACAGGTGAAATCGATCAGCCACCTCAAGGCCAAGGCTGCCGAGCTCCTGCGCGACCTGTCCGAGCGCCGGGAGCCCCTCATCATCACACAGCACGGCGAGGCGAAGGCGGTTCTCCAGGACGTGACCGCCTACGAAGAGACCCAGGAGACTCTGGCGCTTCTCAAGGTTCTGGCGCTTGGACAGCGTGAGGTGGAGGCCGGTGAGGTGAGCCCCCTCGCCGAAGCGGTGGAGCGCATTTGGTCGCACGAATCCTGACGTGGCGGGCTACCAGGTATTCCTCACGCGCGGCGCGGAGCGCGACTTGGCGGCAATCCGTTACGTGATTGCCGATCGTCGCCGAGACATGCAGGCCCTGCTGGAGCGTAGGTTGCTGAGCGAATAAACACCGATTCGGCTGCCGGGCCCCAAACGGGCCGAGGAGGCCGGACCGCTCCCGCAGGGGGAACGGCCGGCCTCCGATCGGCGTGGGTTCCAGCTCAGAGTGAGAGGCGGAGGCCGAGAAGCCCCCAGGCGTGGTTGTACGAGGACCGGAAGTGGAATTCCGGCGAACCGTCGTACCAGGTCTGCGGAGAATTCGTGATGTTCTTCACCTCCAGGAAGGCCGTGCTCCCGGCCCAGGGCAGCTGGTACTGGGCCGAGACGTCGAACTGGGTCTGCGCCTCCAGGAACCGATCCATGCTGGGGAAGAGGTGGCTCCGGTGGTCGCTCACCTGCTCCGTGCTCACATCGAACAGGTACTCGCTCCGGTGGTTCATGGTGACCACCGTTTCGAACGGACCTCGCTCCCACGATACGGCAGCGTTCAGGACGTGGGGAATCTGGCGGGGGAGTGGCACCTCGCGGGTCACGTCGCGGAGTTCCGCGTTGGACGTGGTGTAGGTGTAGTTCGCGTAGATGCCGAGCCCGCTCAGGACTCCCGGCAGGAAGGTGAGACGCTGCTGCCAGGCGATCTCGACCCCATAGAGGTCGGCGGTCGACCCGTTCTGCGTCTGTCGGACCTCGTACCCATCCAGTTCGCCCCCCTCGATCCGGTCGAGCTGGTCGAAGAAGAAGTCGTTCATCTGCTTGTAGAACACCCCGCCGGAGACGAGACCCAGCGGCTCGAAGTAGTGCTCGAACAGGAGGTCCACATTCCGGATGAGCGACGGATCGAGGGCCGGGTTCCCGCGGCTGATCCGACGGGCATCGTGATTGATGAACTCCGTGGGGGCGAGTTCGGTGAAGTTCGGGCGCGCGAGGGCGTTCGTCCACGCCAGCCGGAAGTTCGTCCGGTCCGACATGCGGTACCGGAGGTGCACCATGGGGAAGAAGTTCAGGTAGTCATTTCCTTCCTGGAGCGCTTCGGTCCCCACCCAGCTGCCATTCTCGTCGAAGGTGGTCTGGTTCCCGACGTAGCTGGTCGAGGTTCGCTCCGCCCGCACTCCTCCCAGCAGCGCCCATTCGCCCCAGTCCAGAGAGGTCATCATAAAGCTGGCGACCACCGACTCCGAGGCTTCGTAGTTCTGGCTGTCGGAGATCTCCCGGGTGCGGTCAATGTCCTCCTCGAGAATACCCGAAATCTGGTTCACGAGAGGCCCCCCGAGCCCCCAGTCCACCGGGTGCCCGATCCGGTAGCGGCCCAGAATGGGGCGGTGCTCCGAGCCGGCTGCGGTCGCCGACAGAAGGATGCCGTGACCCGACTCCGGGAAGGAGCGGCGTACCCAGTAGTCCCGATCCTTCTCTTTCTGGAAGTAGCGCCCGCCGAACTTGAGCTCGCCCTGCGCCCCCGCCCGCCCGAAGGGACGGGTGAAGTTGATCCGCGTGTTGATGTCCCGATCGGTCACACGATCCGTCCGGTTCTCGTAGCGGAGGAAGGGGATGTTCCCCGGTGCGAAGAAATCGTCCGGGTTTCCGTTCACGATCTCCCAATCGGCCCGGCGGGTGTTGGAGATGTCGTAACGAAGATCCACACCCCCGATCCTGTGATTCAGATACTCCTGGTAGGGCTGGTCGTGCTCACCGTAGCCTAGAGACGCGCTCAGGTCGACGGTGAAGGCACCCAGGACGGTCTCGCCGCCCACACCGATGGTGGAAAGAAGCTCCGTCATCTGATTGCGACGACCGATGGTCTCGAGCCGTCCCCCGGTCACCATCCCCCGCTCCACGTGGTCACCGCTCTCGGGCCGCACCCGGAACTGCTCCCTTTTGCCGAGCTTGTCGAACCGGTTGAAGAGTCCCCGTACAAAGACCGAGGTCTCGTCGCTGAGGTTGTAGTCGAGCCGGCCGCTCAGCGCGAGACGATCCCGCTGCGTTCGATACGCCCCCAGGCGGAGCTGGTCCAGCACATCCTCTTCTCCGTTTCCGAAGTCCTCGGTCCCCCAGAAGTGACGGATGTCGTCCATCATCATGTCGTTGCGGCGAAACGAGGCCCGAAGCAGGACGCCGAGATCGCCCACCCGGTTTCCGTACACCGCGCTGGCCTGCGCGTTGGGACCAAGACCGTGATGATGCGTTCCACCCCCGGCGGACACATTGAGGAACCGGCCCTCTCCGAGGGGCGAGCGGGTCACCAGGTTGATGGTGCCGCCGGCGGCGTCCGCATCCATGTCCGGCGTGATCGCCTTCGAGAGCTCCATCGAGGAGAGCATCTCGGCCGGGAGTCCCATGAGCGAGGTCTCGCGATCGGCCAGCCCGGTGGTGGGGAGCCGCTCCCCGTCCATGGTCACCGTATTCATCCCGGGGGCCATTCCCCGCACGAAGACGCTCTGCGGCTCGCCCCGGTGGTCGAAGCTGGCCACGCCGGGAAGGCGGCGAATCGCCTCGGCGGCCTGTGGGTCGGGGAAGCGCTGGATCTGGTCCGCCGAGATGACGTTCTGGATGGACAGAGCGGTGCGCTGCCGGTTCAGGGCGTCGGCCTCGCTGCCCCACCGGGTACCCACCACATCGACCCCCTCCAAGCGGAGGGCCTGAATGGCCAGAGCGAAGTCATGCACGACGGTCTGGCCAGCCTCGACCGAGACCGTGGTGGTTCCGCTCTGGTATCCCATGTAGTCGGTCCGCACCGTGTGCTGACCGGGCTGCACGTTCCGGAGCCGGTACTGGCCCCGGGCGTTCGTCTGGGCCCGTTGCCCACCCTCGATGCTCACCTGCACGCCGGTCAGGGGCCGTCCGTCCTCTGTGGCGGTGACCTGACCCCGAATCTCTCCTGCCTGCCCAACGGCCTCCTGCGAGGCTGCCGGGACGGCCGTGAAGGCCAGGATCCAGACGGCCGCCAGAACCCCGGCCCACCCGTACCCTGCGGGGGCCCCGCGATTCGATTCATCCTCCTCCCAGCTTTCCTTCACCAAACCGTAGAAAACACCACGCATCGTGACGACCTCTCGTTCTGCGAGTCTCGACCGGTGAATGCCGCCCTTCGGCGTTCACCACACGCATACAAGAGAGGGAGTGATCTTCACGCTGGAGGTACGGGAGGGTAACGATCGAGTCACGCTGGAAGGACAGCCCTCCCCGGCGTGCAACTCACGGCCGGCGCGATCAGTGTTGTGCGGAAGGTTGCGGGGACTACCTTCAACGGCCTTGCAGGGAGAAAAACCCCGGGGGCCACCGCACGACACTCCGTGCGGTGGCCCCCGAAGCCGTCTTAGGTCAGGACGCCGCGGCCAGATCCCTCACCGCCGCGGCCATGGCACGAACCCGGGCCGCGTCGGCCGCCCCGGCCGCCGCACCGTCGAGCTCCGCCGCCAGTCCGTTCAGCAGTTCCCGCCGCGCCGCGCCCGACGCCGCTTCGGCCTCGGCGAGGGTGGCCGAGATCGCATCGGTGCGGGCGGCCGGAAGGCCTCCACCCCGCACCAGCTGATCCAGGTACGAGCGGACCACGGGGAAGGCCGCCGGCCACTCCAGCATCGGCTGGCTCTGGGGGTTGTACTCGTCCATCACCACCAGCTTCGCGGCGGCCAGTTCATTCTCGGACAGGTGCTCGTTGGGCACCAGCTCCAGTACGTCCAGCCCCCGGTTCAGCTCCGACGAGTAGATGTAGCCGTTGTACCAGTAGGCGCCCCACGACCCCCCGGGGATCAGCTGCTCGGCATCGATCGGCCCGCGGTCGTGAAAGGCGATCTCGATCGGATTGTCGGGGTCGGTGAAGTCGAAGACATTCACGCCGCCCTGGTACCAGCCCTGCACCATCAGGTCGCGCCCCGGCACGGGAATCAGCCCGCCGTTGTGCGACACGCAGTTCTCGGTGTCGGTCTGCGCCGCCGGCATCTTGAAGTAGGCGTGCTGGGTGAACTGCCCGTCCGAGCTGATGCCCAGGATCGTGTTTCCGCCCAGCTCGTAGGGATCGTCGGCCCGGCAACGAGGTGCCGTGCCCCCACCCCACTCGTCGGTGAAGATCACCGTCGAGGCATCGTTGTTGAACACCGCCGTGTGCCAGAGCGAGAAGTTCTCGTCGGAACGGGCGTCCAGGCGCACGGGGTTCGCGGGATCCGAAGAATCGAGCAGGATGCCGTAGCTCCCGCAGGCGCCCGCTACCAGGTTGAAGGCCGGGTAGGCCGTCAGGTCATGGCACCCCGAGGGGCCCCCGCGGCTTCCCACCGCCTGAAGGCCCTCGAAGATCCGTCCGTAGCCGATCACCTCCGAGGCCTCGGGATTGTCCAGCGGCACCCGGATGATGTCGACCCGGAACTGCGCGGTGTTGGGGTTCTCTTCCACCGTGCCCCCCTCGCACTCCGGATACAGCTCGGCGTCGCGGGGTCGCGAAGAGCCTCCCACGTAGATGTAGAGCACCCCGGGATCATTGGGGTCGGGCACCAGGGTGTGCGTGT
>REBS01000016.1 GCA_007692605.1 Gemmatimonadales bacterium | reverse complement strand
AGGCAGAAATTGCGGATCTGCTTTGCGCCATGGCGAGGGCGTACCGGGCCATGATGAGGGAGGGGCCGGAGGGGGTTATCAACGCGGAAGGGTTCGCTCTCCACTCGACGCTTCGTCGGCGGTGGTGGGACGACGAATACCCCGATAATGCCCCCCACCGCGACCTCTACGCCCACCCACCGAAGGAGGACCCCGATGCCTGACCGACGCCCCGCCCGGTGGCTGGCGCGGCTGGCCCTGGCCTGCCTGCTGATCTTCGCCGCCGGGATCCTTGCCCTGATCGTCGCCACGCTGGCGGCTGACGCGGCGGAGTGGGCGAGTCAGGTCTACGATGCACACAACACT
The DNA here is from genome assembly GCA_007692605.1 of Gemmatimonadales bacterium. Taxonomy (GTDB): domain Bacteria; phylum Gemmatimonadota; class Gemmatimonadetes; order Longimicrobiales; family Gaopeijiaceae; genus SLBA01. The sequence continues at coordinate 5,222 of REBS01000016.1, read as the reverse complement.
ACCACGGAGGACCAGTGAGGGACGAGATCAAACTCACGCTACCGCTTCCGCTGAACATCGCGAATAGCCGGATGCACTGGCGGGCGAAGAACGGGCGCAAGGTGGCCTACTTCGCGGAATGCAACGCCTGGCGGCTGCGGCGAGACAACCCGGCGAACTGGGGCGGAGACACCCCGGACCGGGTCGCCATCACGGCGAGGCTCTACGTATGGGCACAGATGGACGTGGACAACCTCGTCGCCCGCATGAAGTGGCCGCTCGATTGGCTTCAAGATGCCGAGTACATCGTGGACGACAGGGCGCCGCACCTCCGTTGGGCCGCGATGCCCACGCAGGAGATCGACCGGAAGAATCGACGCATTGAAATCACACTCACACGGGAGGACTGAGCATGGCTGGAAGGGGGAGCTACGACCCGCACAAGTACGACGAGGCCCGCGAGAGGGTCATGGAGATCATCCGCGAACGGGGGTCCGGGGGGACCGTCACGCATGAGGAGCTCGCCGAGTGGTTCGGGCTGACCAAGCACGGCGCTCAAGTCGGGCGCCAGATGGCCCGGATCGCGTCGCACATGAGGATTCAAGAAGGCATAGAGGTCAGGAAACGGAAGGGTGTCGGATACGAGATCCGCCGCTGCCGACAGCTCAAGTACCGAGCCGGGACCGATGAGGTGATCCGCGAACTGTGGGCGAGGCGAACGGAGTCCATGGCGCAGGTCGCCGCGCACCTCGTGGGCTACCGCCCGGACATGGTGCGGGACGCATCCAGGGCGCTCGGATTCAGGCGGCGGGAGGGGACGATCACCGCCGGGGCCTGCTACATCATCGAGGGGCCGTGTGTCCAGTGCTGCGAGATCAAGAAGCCCGCGCAGGTGGACCACGAGGGGCTCTGCAAGCAGTGCCAGGACGACCGGGAGACGTGGCTTGAGCGGGAGCGGCGGGAGAGCCTGCGGCGGGTCCGGTCAGACGCTGCACGGGCGAAGCGGCTCGAGCGGGTCTACATACGCACACATTCCGGGCACCCGATGAAGGTGTCCCGCTACGGGGGGGGAGTCTAATGGCCTACTTCAACGAACGCGAGGCCGCATACCTGCCGCTGATCCGTGTGCGCTGCGGTGAGTCCGAGCGCAGGATCCCGGCGAGGGTCATGGGCCACTGGGCGCTCCACCCGGCCGAGAACGGGGGCGGCGGCTGGTCGGTCACACACGTACCGTCCGGGAAGGCGGTCAACGGGTTCGCCACCCGCGACTCGGCGGAATGGGCCTGCATTGAGCTAGGCGCCGCAGACATCGGGGAGGACATCGCCAGGCACGACCGAGGCGCCATCCTGGAGATCGTCGAACGCTGCAAGGGGGCCGCATGAGCCGCCGCTACACGGAGGCCGACATCGTGGCGCTGCTCTTGTGCTGCGTGGGATTGGCGGTCGCCCTGGGGCTCCAGTGGGACCGGGCGAATGTGCTGGAACGGGAGATCGCGGAGGTGCTGGCGATTCCGCCGGATACGGTGGTCGAGGCGGTACAGTCGTCGGCGTTCGATATGCAATGCTTTTTCATCACTGAGGGGGGATCATGAGTGACGCACCATACGCACACGAAACTACCACGCAGGCCCACCAGGACGACCCGGTTGAGCGCCCGGGCCACTACACGGCGGGGGGCATCGAGTGCATCGACGCGATCCGGGCCGCACTGGGTCGGGATGGGTTCGTGGCTCACTGCCGCGGCTGCGCGATCAAGTACCACTGGCGGGCGCTACACAAGGGCGACCCCGTGGAGAATCTGCGGAAGGCCGCAGTCTACACGCAGTGGGCCATCTCGGCGCTGGAGGTGGATCATGGGTGAGCGAAGAGCGAGGGCGCGGATCCACTGGGTCGGTCGCCAGGTGGACGCGAGGATCACGTCCAGCGTGATTCTTGACGACTGGCCGCAGGGGACTGAGGTGACGGTCGTGCAGCGTGTACCGGAGGGGGTTGATTCGTGGATCGTGAAAGAGGCGAGCGACGGCGGTCCACTGACCCGCTACGGGAACGCTACCTACTCACGGGACGAGGCCGACGCCATCGTGCGCTACCTGTGGGACACCCGTAGGGTTCGGGCGCTCAAGCGCCGGGAGGTGGATCATGGGTGAGCGGAAGCCGGATTCGTGGATCGTGGAGTACCGGGTTCCCGGTGGCGAATGGATGGAGAGCGGCAGGCGGTTCGCTGACCGGGACGCGGCCGTGGCGGACGCCAGGATGCGAGTCATCATCAACTCGGGGCTCGAGCGCCGAATCGTGCCGCTCTACCGGGGCGAGCCGGAGGAGGTGACCAATGCCTGACCGCCAAACCCGCTACTACATCCACGCCCGCACCGGCGAACGCATCGCATGGGACGCGCCGAAGATGCCTCCGATTGACCCGCCGATCAGCCGGGCGCACGGTTGGACCGAGGTCGACGAGGACGCTTTCCGTGTGCTCTCGGGGGTGCGGATTCTTCCGGTGGAGCGGGTGCCATGACGGACCTTACCGGAACCTGGGCCGACCTGGACACACCGTGGTCACCCCTCGACGTCGAGTGTCCAACCTGCGGGGCTGAGGTGGGGAGGCGCTGCTACGACATCCTTGCCAGGGCCTACCGGGGGACACCACGGGCCAGGATCGCGGACCCGCATATCGGGCGGGTGAAGGCGGTGGAGGCACAGCGGCCCAAGCCCGATTGACTGCGGTCACGAACGCACATCAGACTACCACACGGTGACAGGCCATGCCACGCATACGCACCATCAAGCCCGAGTTCTGGCAGGACGAGAAACTCGCACCACTCCCACCCATAGACCGCTTGGTCTTCCTCGGACTGGTGTCTCAGGCGGACGACGCGGGGAGGCTCGTGGACTCCGTCCGGATGATCGACGGTACCCTCTTCCCCTTCTCCGAGGATTCCTCGCGAGACTCTCTCGACACTCTCGCGAGGCTCGGCAGGATCACTCGCTACACGTCCGAGAGCGGCCAGGAACTCATCCAGATCACGAACTGGGACAAGCACCAGCGAGTGGACAAGCCGAGCAAGTACACGCTACCGCCACCGCCCGGCGAAGTCGTTGCGGGTACGGAAGATAGCGAACCCTCCGGAGACTCTCGCGAGACTCTCGCGACATCCTCGCAAAATCCCATTGCCCCGACCTACGACCTACGACCTACGACCTACGACCAACGAACTACACACACACCACGCGCACGAAGCGAGAAGCAATCGGGGGGAAGTGATCCCGACCCGACAAGCCGCGACGGCGACCTGGCGGGCTACCTCGGGGAGTTCTCTGGAGTCATCGAGGCTTGGGAGAATTCTGCGAAATTGCCGAAGCGTTGGAGGGGGTCAGTCTGGCGGCAATACGGACCACCGGGGATGGACCCGACAGCGTGGAAGCTCTCCGATGGATCGTCCGTCCCACCCACCGATAGGCCGAAGTTTCTGGCGCTGACCATCGAGCGGATGGCGGGCGAGGGCCAGGGGATGCAGTTCAACTTCATGCGCAAAGTGCTGCGCCGGGTGATTGCCGAGCAGTCGGGTGAGGTTGAGCCGGCCAGGCGCAACGGGAAGGCGTCGGCGCGGGAGGATACGTCGTGGGCCAAGGATCTGAGGCTGGGATCATGACCCACGACCAGCCGACCCCACCGTGGGCCGAGCGGGCCGAGATGGCCGTTCTCAGCGCCGCGATGCAGGACCCGCGTTCGATGGCCGAGGCGCGGGAGCTCTCCGACGAGGACTTCTTCGCCCCCAGGCATCAGGCCATCTGGCGGGCCTGCTGCGCGATCTACGACCGGGGGGAGCCGATTGACCCGGTGGTGCTGGCGGACCAACTCGACGCATCGGGCGAGTCGCGCCAGGCCGGGGGCGAGGAGTACATCGTCGAGGTCCTCTTCGCGGTCCCATCCGACGCGGACGTGGACCACCACGTCAGGACGATCCGCAAGCGGGCCACACTCCGGCGGCTGACCACGACCCTGCGGGGATGCCTTACCAACGTGCAGCGCGACCCGGAGCAGGACCCGGATGCCGTGGTGACCGACGTGCTGGGCTCGCTGATGGCCTGCACCGATCAGCGGAGCCTGTCCGCATGGCGCCGCGTCGGGGATCTCGTTCTGCCGACCATGGAGCACCTACGGGCCGAGGCTGAGGGCGATTTGCCGCCCGGCATCCCGTCGAGCATACCCTCGGTCACCCGGATGACGGGAGGATGGCGAGAAGGCGACCTCGTGATCCTGGCGGCGCGTCCGTCGATGGGAAAGACCGCGCTGGCGATCCAGGAGGCGGTCAGGGCCGCACGTTCCGGGTCCACGGTCTACTTCGCCTCACTGGAGATGTCCGAGCGCAGCCTCACCCGCCGGATGATCGCGCAGGACTCAGGCGTCGAGCTTGCGCGGATTCGCCAGATGTGGGCCGATCACCGGGTCCAGGGGCGGCTGGCTGAGTCTGCCGGCCGGATCAAGGCGCTGCCAATCTGGATCGACGACCGGCCCGGCGGGACCGTGGAAGCACTCCGGGCCAGTCTCCACCGGATGGCGCACAAGGAGAAGCCGGGGCTGGTGGTGGTGGACTACCTCCAGCTTATGGCGGCGAAGGGCGAGAGCCGGAACCAGGAGGTCTCGAAGATCAGCCGGGGGCTCAAAGCCATCGCCCGAGAGTTCCGGGTGCCCGTCATGGCGCTGTCGCAGTTGTCCAGGGGCGTGGAGAACCGACAGCCGCCCAGGCCCCAGCTATCGGATCTCCGGGACTCAGGCGCCATCGAGCAGGACGCCGACGTGGTGCTGATGCTCTGGCGCCCGGAATACTACATCGACCGTGAGCGCCAGACGGAAGAGGCCGCCGGGGTCGAAGGCCAGGCCGAGTTGATCGTGGCCAAGCAGCGGGAAGGGCCGACCGGCGCGATCTGGATGCACTGGGATCGGCGCTCGACGAAGTTTACGCAGCGGGAAGAAACCCAAGACAAGGAGGCGGTACCATGGGCATCGTAAAGCGGGCATGGCGCAGGATCGTGAAGTGGGCGGGGGACAAGACGCACGGGTGGTTCGGTGGGTGAGATTGCACACGAAACTGCCACGAAGTGGTAGGACTTGATACCTGGGGCGGTTCCGGCCATGTTTGCCTTGAGAACCCCCACCCACCGGCGAGGTGCCAATGTCGGGACGCCCCAGGATCGTGCAGAGCCCCGAGGAGTTCGACCGGCTGGTCGACGAGTACGTGGCG
>REBS01000171.1 GCA_007692605.1 Gemmatimonadales bacterium | reverse complement strand
GGAGCGGATGGGGGGCGCCCGCCGGTACTGGATGGTGCGATGGCGGTGAGACCCTCGCGCGGGGCGCCCGCGGGGATCGCGCTCGAGTGGTGGCTCGCGGGGGGGCTGCTGGTGGTGGTGCAGGCGGGGCTGATCGCGGCGCTCTTCACCCCCGCGCCGCACCCCGGCGGCGACAACTTCGGCTACCTCACCCTGGGGTACGCCCTGAGTCAGGGACTGGGATACACCGAGCTCTGGGCGCCCGGAACACCGCCGCACACCAAGTATCCCCCGGTCTTTTCCGGGCTCCTGGCCCTTCTGATCCTGGGGGGGGCCGCGAGCTGGGGGGCCTTCAAGGTGGTGATGGGGGTCCTGGTCTCGCTGGCGGGGATCCTGGTCTTCGTCTGGGCCGGGGGGCGGAGGGGGGCGCTGGCCGGGCTCACCGTCGCGCTGCTCACCCTGCTCTCGGCCGGATGGCTCGAGGCCAGCCGCTGGATCCTGTCGGAGCCCCTCTTCCTCGTGTTCGCCGTCCTGACGCTCTGGGCGGGGGACCGGGCCCTGGCGACCGGATCCGATTCCGCGGAATCGGGCGGCTCCGGGTGGATCGTGGTCGCAGCGGTGGCGGCGATCCTCGCCTTCTTCACCCGGAGTGCCGGGCTGCCCCTGGTCCTCGCCCTGGTCGGGGCGCTCTTCCTGGCCCGTCGGTGGAAGACGGGAGCGCTGGTCGGGGGGGGGGCCGCCCTGCTCGGCGGCCTCTGGTTCCTGCGGGTCCGGGGCGATGCCGAGGGCGCCTACCAGTCGGAGTTCTGGATGGCGAACCCCTACGATCCCGCGCTCGGCACCATCGGTCCCCTCGGACTGATCGGTCGGGCCGTGTCGAACCTGGTCACCTACACGGGGCGGGTGATCCCCGGGGAGTGGTGGGGGAATGCCGGGGGGCTCCTGGTCGCCCTGGGGTTGGTGCTCGTGGGACTCGCCCTGGTGGGCTGGATCCTCAGGCTCCGCCGCTCGATCGGGGTGGCGGAGCTCTTCCTTCCCCTCTACGCGGGGCTGATCCTGATCTGGCCCGAGGTGTGGGCGGGCGACCGCTTCGTCCTCGTCCTCTACCCGATCCTCCTGTTGTATGCCGGGGAGGCCGTCGTGTGGCTCACGTCCCGGTCGGACCGGGTCTGGCTTCCGGTGGCCACCGTCGCGCTCGGGGCGCTCTTACTGGGCGGGCCTGCGGTGCCCGGTGCGCTGGAGAAGGTGGATCGAGCCTCGGCGTGCCGGACCGTAGGGGCGGCCGATCCGTTCCGCTGCCTCGGGGGGCCGATGATGGAGTTTCGCGAGGCGGCCGCATGGGCCGGTGAACACCTCCCCGAAGGAGCGATCGTACTGAACCGTAAACCGCGGATCTTCCATGCGCTCGGGGGAACCGTGGGTCGGACGTTCCCCTTCACCCGGGACCCCGACGCCTTCCTGAGGGAGGCGGACGAGATCGGGGCGGAGTACCTGCTCGTGGACGCGGTCGACGGAATCTCGATCCGGTATCTTCCCCCCCTGCTGCGCGAGGCGCCGGGGGCGTTCTGCTGGGTCGTGGGGTGGGGAGAGGTCACGGACCTGCTGGGGATTCTGCCTCCGGCGGAGCGGGGGGGGAGCGAGATCCTGGAGTGTCCGCCGGAGTTTGGCCCGGTCGGGGTCGGACCGGCACCCGTCGGGGACCGACACCGCATTCCACTCCTTCGTTGAGAAGCGCTGGCCGGTGAGGGGCCCGGAAATCGGGTCAGCCGTCGTGCCTCGCCTCGCTTCCCGCCAGAAGCCCCAGGGCGGCTCCGTAGATGAGATACGAGAGCAGCGGGTCCTCTTCGCGGTCACCCTCTTCGAGCAGAGCGCCGACGAGGGGGAGCTTCTGTGCCGGGGTCAGGGAGCTGAGCGGTCCCATCAGGCCGCCCCAGGGAGCGGACATGTACTCGGCCAGTCCGGTGATCGCTCCGCGCAGCGCCGGAGGTCCGGGAAGAACCGGGTCGAGGATCGCGGTGTAGACCACACCCTTGCCGGCGCCCAGCAGGAGGGAGTCCGCGAGGTCGGTCGAGTCGCCGCGATCTCCCCAGAGTGCCCGCAGGCCGGCCGTGATCGCCGCGGCGCCCGCGCCGGCAAGCGCACCCCGAAGGAGGCGGCCGGCACCCGGGCGCCGGCGGGCGGCCCAGCGGCGGAGCGCGGTGCCCGCGGCGGCCGTGAGGGCGGCTGCGAGCGCCTGGTTCAGGGCGAAGGGTGTGCCGTCCGAGGAGGGCAGGGCATCGCCGATGCGATCGACTGCATCGGTGACCGAGTCTCTGAGGGAGTTCGAGTTGCGGGCCATGAGGGTTCCTTTCCGTCCGGATGGAGGATCGTAGCTGTATGACGGTGACGCCGAGGGTGCAGCTTCACAAGGGTCGGGGTGAGGAGCCGGGCTCGACGGGTCGACGTCGGAGGCCCCGTTCGCGCGTGCTCGCGGCACTCGTCACGGGACTGATCCTGGCAGGGGCGTTGCCCGCGGTGGCGCAGGATCCTCCCCCCGATCTGCGCTGGTACACCTTTGATACTCCACATTTCCAGGTCGTCTTTCACGAGGGCCTCGACGAGGTGGCGGCCCGGGCGGCCGAACGGGGGGAACGGGCGGTGGAGCGACTCGAGGGCTTCGGGACCCGGCCGGATCTTCGGATCCAGATGGTGGTCACCGATCACATGGACCTCTCCAACGGCTTCGCCACCTCGATTCCGTTGCCCAGAGTCATTCTCTGGGCGCGTCCGCCCCTGGGAGGGCTGGGCCCGATTCCCTTCGATGACTGGCTCGAACTGCTCGTCACGCACGAGGTCGTGCATGTCCTGCACGGCGAGATGACGGGTCCGCTCGGGCGGCTGGGCCGAACGGTTCTCGGACGGGCGCCCCTGGTCTGGCCGCTCTTTCCGGCCTTCACCCTCCCCTCGTGGGCGATCGAGGGCGTGGCGGTGCAGGCCGAGTCGGCCCTGACCGACGGGGGACGGATTCACGGGACCCGTCTCGAGGGCGTCGTGCGGGCGCAGACTCTCGAGGGGAGGCTGGAGCGGATCGACCAGGTCGTGGGGACGACGGGAGTCTTCCCCGGTGGCGAGCGTCCCTACGTGTACGGGGCCCTCTTCCACGAGTATCTGACGGACCGGTTCGGAGAGGCCGTCGTCGGCGCCTTCTTCCGTCGCCAGGCCGAGCGGCTGAACCCGTACCGCCTCGAGGCCACGGCGCGAGAGATCTTCGGACACACTCTCTCTCAGCTTCATGACGAGTGGCGGGAGACCGTCCTGGTCGAGGCCGAGTCGCGGGCGCGGGGTGTGGACGAGCGGGAGCTTGCCCCCCGCCCGGACCTGCTCACCCGGAATGCCCGCTTCGCCCTCTTTCCCCGATTCGAGCCCGGGTCCGGCGCACTGGTCTACGTCTCTTCGGACGGCCGCACCGAATCGGCGCTGATCCGGCGGGCTCCGGGGTGTGACCGGCCGAGGCCCGGGGATCCATCGGTGGACGCGTCGGGTGCGGAGGTGTCTATCTGCGATGAGGAGCGTCTGCACCCCCTCCACCTCCTGAGCCCACCCACCCCGATGCCGGATGGCTCGTGGCGGATCGCGCAGCCGGAGTTCGTGGATCGATACCGGGTGCGCAGTGATCTTTGGGCGTTGGATGCGGGCGGGAAGCGGACGATCCTGACGCGGGGTGCACGGATCTCCGGGGTCGACGCCCGCCCGACCGACGGAGCGCTGGTGGCCGTGGTCGAGGTGCCCGGGACGCACCGGCTCGTCCTCCTCGATCCGGCCGGCGTCGAGATCCGCGAACTCGCCGGTCCCGATCCGGGGGTCCTGTGGACCCATCCCCGCTGGTCTCCGGGTGGGGAATGGATCGCGATCGGACGGTGGCGTGCCGGAGGCATGTGGGAGATCGTGATCCTCAGCGCCGAGGGGGAGGAGCGCGCGGTCGTCGATCGGGGGCGAGCCCCCGCGTCGGGGCCGGCCTGGGCCCCCGATGGAGACTGGCTGGTGTGGAGTTCGGAGAGGACGGGGGTCGCGAACCTCTTCGTCGCCGCGATCGACGGCGCGGGGCGGGCCTCCGAGGTCCGCCAGCTTTCCGACCTGGTCACCGATGGAGCCTTTCCCGAGGTGTCACCCGACGGGGAGCGGATCGTCTTCTCCTGGCTGCGCGCGGGGGGATGGGAGCTGGCCGGGCTCCCCTTCCGGCCCGACCGGGCCTTCGCTCCCCTCGCCACCGACCCCCGTTTCCTGCCCGCCGAGCCGGGGGCAATGGCCGAGGGACACCTCGCCGCGCTCGAGATCGAGCCGCGACCCTGGTCTCCCCTCCCCACGCTGCGCCCTCGCTACGTCGTGCCCTTCGTGCATGGACCCGAGTCTCTGACCTCGGGGGCCGGGGAGTCGGTGCGGGTCCTCCCTGCGGTCCTGGGGCTCTCGATGGGGGCGACCGACGTCGTGGGTCGCCATCGCTGGGAGGCGCGAGTGGGGGGGCCGGTCGGTGGCGAGGTGCGGCGATGGGAGGGGCTGGCGCGCTGGAGCTGGGCCGGGCTCGGAAACCCCGTGCTCACCGGGACCGCCGAGCAGCGGTGGCAGCCGCTGGGCCGGGTGATCGTCCTGCGTGAAGGGGAGTCCGTCGAGGAGGGCCGCGAGCTTCTCGTCACCGCACGGGAGCGGGCCGCGGGCCTCCGCATGGACGCCGTGCACCCCGGATTCCGGGGAGGCCGATCCGCGGGCCTCGAGCTGCGCGGGGTTCGGCAGGACCGGGCCTTCCTGACCCCCGACGGCGCGCTCACCCGCGAGGGTCCCTTTCCGCGGATCCGACGTGACCTGGTCGATGCGTCGGTCACGCTCGGGCTCAGTCGGGTGCGCGCCTTCCCCCTTTCGGTGGGGCCCCAGGAGGGGCTTTCAATCGTCACCCGCGTGCGGGTCCGGCGAGAGACGAGCCTGCCGGCCGGTGCCGCGGGTGTGGCGGGACGGGACGGGGCGCTCGAAGACTGGGTAGGCGTCGCCCGCTACTTCCAGCCCCTGCCCTTCGGGGGCGGCGCGCGGGGAGAGACCGGGTCGGCGGTCCTGGGCCTGAGGGCGGTGGGCGGGATGGCCCGGGGCCCCGGCGCGGGGACGGGTCACTTCAGTGTCGGTGGGATGGGCGATCGTCTCTTCCCGGTGCGGGGGACGACGGCCGGGGCTCGCGGGGGCACCCGGGCCTGGGCCGCGTCGGCGGAAGTACGCCTGCCCCTGGCGCGGGTGCACCGGGGGTGGGGCCTCCTTCCGCTGCACCTGGATCAGCTCGCGGGCTCGGTGTTCCTGGATGCGGGGGCCGCGCCGGCGGGTGGACGCAACCCCGATCCGATCGCCTCGGCGGGGGTGGAGCTGGTGCTGCAGCAGACGGCGCTCTTTCAGGGTTCGGAGCGACTCCGGGTCGGGGTGGCGGCTCCCTTCGTCGGAGCGTCGGGGCTGGCGGCGTACGCGGCGCTGGGGTGGTCGTTCTGACCTCAGGATCCCGCCATGACGGGGCCGGTCGGCGACGTGCGGAAATTCATCCCGATCGCCCCTTGCCCCACTAGATCTGGTGCCCTACTATCATGGCCCCCGCAAGATGTTGCGGTCT
>REBS01000094.1 GCA_007692605.1 Gemmatimonadales bacterium | reverse complement strand
GCACCGAGGTGCACACCGACGTCCACACCGACCGCCACCGACCGCCACCGACCGCCTCGATAAGGTGAAGATGCCGGACGGTCGTGTCCAGTTAAATCGGATTTCTGACCTGGCTGCGACCGCGGGGATGACCCGTGCCGCACCGCTCCGACCGGGCTCCCGACTCTCGCCTCTACGAAACGGGGCTTCGGACCCGGAGAGGAACCGTTTCTCCACACTCAAACGGCCTTTCTGGACGCGTATGTCCTGTGTAACCCTATAGACCGCTGACTCCACAATCGTCGATCTAGAAAAGGGACGATTGTGGAGTCTGTCTCCTCTACGACCGATTTCTCCACCACCGTCCCTCGAAGACGCCATGCGCGCGGACTTTCGGTTCCCATTATCGGGCGAGCACGCAGGGTGGAAGCGAGCACGCAGGACGGAAGCGAGCGCGCAGGACGGAAGCGAGCTTGCGCCTCGGGCGATAGGGTTCTGCACGCCAGCTCCGGGCATGGTCGTTGCATTACGTTGCCGGGGGCGAGTCCCCGATCTATTCTTTCCCCAAGGAGTAGACCCAATGACGACCAGTGATTCGGCAGGCACCCCGGTCATGGCCCTTCTATATGACGAGCTTCGCGAGTTGGCACATTTCCAGCTCGCTCGGGAGACGGGTGCACCCACACTCCAGACCACGGAACTCGTCCACGAGGCCTACCTGCGGCTGGGTGATGACGAGCGCCTTCGGGGGCATGGCCGGGCCTACTTCTTCGGCGCGGCGGCCCAGGCGATGCGGCGCATTCTGATCGAGGCAGCCCGTCGACGCACCGCGGCCAAGCGTGGAGGGGGCGCGGCGCCGGTCACCCTCGACGAGGAGCATGCGGCCGTCGACGCCTACGCGCTCGAACTCCTCGATCTCGACCGGGCACTGAACGCGCTCGAGAATGAGCACCCCCGTCTGGCCCGCGTCGTCGAGCTCCGCTTTTTCGGCGGACTCAGCGTCAAGGAAACCGCCGAGGCCCTCGAGGTCTCTCCCCGCACCGTGAAGTCCGACTGGGCCGAGGCCCGAACGTCTCTGCACCGCCTCCTCGAGCCCCGTTCCGAATCGCCGTCCGAGCCATGATCCACCTTCCCTCGGACCCCGACGGCCGGGATCCGGCCGGGGGGCTTCACCCCGGGCTGGCGGCTGCCCTCCTGCGATGGGCCGAGCAGCCCCTCGAGCCCGGAAACGAGGTCGGGCGCTACCGGATCGTGCGCCCCCTGGGTCGTGGCGGCATGGGCACGGTGTACCTGGCCCACGATCCGATCCTGGATCGTTCCGTCGCCCTCAAGTTCCTTCCGATCGGACTCGATACGGTTCCCGCCGGAGTGGGCAGCGACGGCGACGCGGGCGCGGATCGCCTGGTCGCCGAGGCCCGTGCCGCCTCGGCGCTCGACCACCCCAACATCGGGACGATCTACGAGGTCGGGCGCGACGCCCGGGGCCGCCGCTTCATCGCGATGGCCAGCTACGACGGGGGCACGCTGCGGGATCGACTCCGGGACGGACCCCTCCCCGCCGCCGACGCCCTCCGCATCGGGGCCCAGGTGGCGGAGGGACTGGCCGCCGCACACGGCAGCGGCATCATCCACCGCGACGTGAAGCCCGAGAACCTGGTCTTCAGCCGGGATGGCCGGGTCAGGATCGTGGACTTCGGCCTCGCCGTCCCCCGTTCCACCGGGCGATCCTCGGGCTCCACCGGGGGCACGATCGCCTACATGAGTCCGGAGCAGCTCGACGGTGCGCCGTGCGACGAGCGCTCCGACCTCTGGTCGCTCGGCGTCGTCCTCTTCGAGATGCTTGCCGGCCGCCGCCCCCGGGAGGCCGCGGACCGCGAGGAGCTGCGAGAGGCGATCCTCGAGACCCCGTCCCCCGCGCTGCCCGACCCCGACGCCATGCCCCCGGCGGTGTCCGAACTCGTATCGAGTCTCCTCAGCCCGGATCCCGACGGGCGTCCCCCGAGCGCCGCCCAGTGCGCCCACACCCTGCGCGGCGCCCTCTCTTCCGGCCGCCGGCGCTGGAGCCGAACGGAACGGTCGGCCGCGTGGGGCACCTTCGCGGCGGTCGCGGTTCTCCTGATCGTGGGCGGGCTGTTCATTGGACGGGAGCTCCCCCGCGTCACCGCGGCGGACGGCTGGGCGATCGGCGCACTCGACGACCGGGCCCGGGTGGTGGTCGCCGACTTCGAGGCCGCCGACGACCTCTACGAGCTCGCGCTCGCCGGCCGCGAAGCGCTCATGGTCGACCTGCAGCAGTCGTCGGTCGTCACCGCGCTGAGCCGAACGCAGGTGGCCGAGATCCTCGGGCGGATGGGACTCCCCGCCGACTCCAGGGTCACGGTGCCCCTCGCCCTCGAAGTGGCGCAGCGCGCGGGAGCGGGCGCCGTGCTCGAGGGCACCGTCACCCGCGCCGGCTCCCGCGTGTCGGTCACCGGACGGGCCCTGGATCCGCAGAACGGGGAAGAGTTCTTCTCGGTTCGGGCCTCGGCCGCCTCGCGGCGTCTCCTGGGCACCATCGAACGCCTGTCCAGGGAAATGCGGTACCGGCTCGGAGAGAGCCGGGAGACGCTGGCCGGGAACCTTCCCCTGCCTGAGGTGACCACCCCATCGATCGAAGCGCTCCGGTACTACGCCGAGGCCGAACGGATCATGCCCACCGATGGCGAGCGTGCCCTCCGACTCCTCGAGTCCGCGCTCGAGCGAGATTCCACCTTCGCGATGGCGCACCGCCTTGCGGGCTCCCTCGCCCATAACCGGCTCTCGTTCAGCGACGCACAGCATCACCTCGAGCAGGCGTGGGAGCACCGGCACCGGCTACCGGAACGCGAGCGCCTCCATCTCGAGGGTTCGCGGGCGCTGAACACCGACTTCGACCCCCTTCGCGCGGTCGAGATCTTCGAGCGCATCCTCGAGCAATATCCGAACGACACGAGGGCTGCCAACAACCTGGGCGTGGTCCGGCAGTCGTGGCTCGACGATCACCAGGGAGCCATCGAGGCGTACGGTCTGGCGATGGAACTGGAGCCCGACGGTGGATTCGCCCTTACGAACGCCCTGAGCACCGCCATGGTCCTGGGCAACCTTCCCCTGGCCGATTCACTGGCCGCCCACGCCAGCCGCACCGGGCTCCACTCCTTCGTGAGCCGATGGTCGGCGGCGAGAGCCTTTGCGGTCGGGGACCTGGCCGAGTCGTGGGAGCGCTGTGACCGACTGGGGACGAGCACCGGACCCGGGACCCCGCAGGCCGGAGACCTCGAGGTCTGCGGATCGATGGAGATCGTCTCGGGACGTCTCGAGGTCGGAATGACCCGGCTCGAGACCGCGGTGGATCTGCACCTGGCCGAGGGGAGCCACCGGAACGTGGCGCACGCCGTCCAGGGACTCGTGATGGCCGACCTCATGCGGGGTGATCACGAGAGCGCCGCACGGCGTCTGGTGGCACTTCCGGAGCTACTGCCCGCCGAGGACTTCGGGGAGCCCGACCGCTTCATCACCCGCACCAACTCGGGGATCCAGGCCCACCTCATGGGACGGCCGGACATTGCCGAGGCGCTCGCGACCCGGTACCCGCCCTATCCGGAGCCCGACCACTGGTTCGGGATCGGGTCCGATGCGCTCGTCACCGCCGCGGCCCAGGTCCGGACGGGCGACGGCCTCGGCGCGCTCGAGACCCTGGACTCGGCCTTCCCTGCCGGCGTCCTGCCGATCGGGCTCCGGATCTGGAAGGAACTGCTCGGTGGAATGGCCAGCGAGCTCAGTGGGGAGCTGGAACGTGCCGAGCGCCACTACACCGCAGCCGCGAATCCCGGGTTCTTCACCTTCCGCTTCGCCACCAAGGATCGGATCCACCTGCTCGTCTCCCTCGAGAGCCTCCTGCGCGTCCAGGAGCTGCAGGGAGCGGCGAGCCGAGCCGCCGAAACCCGGCAGCGCCTCGAACGCCTGTATCCCCTCGACGCTTCACCCCCGACTTCGAACTACCCCGCACTCGTAGCCGCTCTCCCCTGATCAGCGGCCCATTCCCCATCCTTCCCGCCGGGGGTCCGCCCCCGCCTGCCACCCGTCCGGCACCCGAAGGATCGCGTGGATCCCGCTGGTCAGGGCCTGCTCGGCCACATCGTGCCCCCGCGCCTCGAGCACCTCGCGGAAGGTGGCCGGGAACCGATCGCGCTCCAGGACCGTCGCCGGGCTGTTGTAGGCCGCGAAGTTCGGAAGGTTGGCCGCCTCCTGCGGGCTCAGCCCCCACGAGAGCATCCCCAGCAGCGACTTGGCGGTGTAGTGGATGATCGCGGCGCCCCCCGGCGATCCCGTGGCCGCGACGAACTCCCCCGACTCGCGGTCGAAGACCAGGGTCGGCGCCATGCTCGAACGGGGTCGCTTGCCCCCCTCGACCCGGTTGGCGATCGGGAGTCCCATCGCATCGACGGGCACCCGAGAGAAGTCGGTGAGCTCGTTGTTCAGGAGGAATCCGCCCGCCAGCTCGGTCCCCCCGTCCGACATGATCCGGGCCCCGAACCCCGACTCGATCGTCATCGTCATCGACACCGCGTTGCCGTACAGGTCGACCACACTCAGGTGGCTGGTACCCGACTCGGTCTGCACCGGATGCCGTCCGAACGCGACCTCGACCGGCGCCGGATCCCCCGCCTCGGCCTCGCCCATCGAGCGCTCTCCGATCAACTCGGCTCGAGCCGCGAGGTAGTCGGGATCGAGCAGGGTGGACCAGTCGTCGCCGGGTGCATCGACGAAGCGCGCGTCGGCCACGAAACGCTCCCGGTCCGCGTAGGCGAGCCGCGACGCCTCGCTGTACAGGTGCATCCAGTCGGGGTCGGGGAGGCCGTCATCGGCCAGGGGCGCGTCGCCACCCGGCACCGCCGCGAGGATCCCAAGGATCTGCGCCACCGCCAGGTGCCCGGACGAAGGCGGAGGAAACCCGCAGAGCCGCCACTCCGCCCAGTCGCTGCAGAGCGGGTCGACCTCGGTGTCCTGCTGCAGGTACTCCGCCAGGTCCTCGACCGACAGGAGCCCCGGGCGCTCCGGGTGCGAACGAACCCGGTACACGATGTCCTCGGCAACCTCGCCGTGATAGAAGGCGTCCGGCCCCTCGTTGGCCACCCGGGCCAGCACCTCGGCGAGCGCGGGGTTGCGCAGGCGGTGCCCCACGGGCCACGGATCGCCCGCTTCGTCGTAGTAGAAGGCTCCCGCGAGTGCGTCCCGGCGCAGCGCCTCATCGCCCTCGAGGAGGGCGTTCAGGCGGGGACTCACCTCGAAACCCTCCTCCGACAGGGTGATCGCCGGCCGGAAGAGCTCGTCCCACGCCAGCCTCCCATGCCTCGCATGGGCCTGGCGGAGCATCGCGATCGTGCCGGGTGTGCCCACCGAGAGCCCGCTCCTGACCGCGTCACCGAAGGGGATCGGCTCCCCGTCCGCATCCAGGAAGAGCGATTCGTCGGCCTCGGCCGGCGCGGTCTCGCGCCCGTCGAAGGCGGTGACGGCCTCTCCGTCGAAGTGCATCAGGAAGGCTCCGCCCCCGATCCCGCTCGACTGGGGCTCGACCAGGGTCAGCACCATCTGCATGGCGATCGCGGCATCGACCGCCGAGCCCCCGGCCTCGAGCACCTGGAAGCCCGCATCCACGGCCAGGGGGTGCGCGGCCGTGGCCATGTGCGACTCCGCCTCCCACCCCGGCTTCTCGGTGTACCCGGTCCCGATCTCGGGTGCGACGGGCAGTTCGTAGGTCAGTACGGCGTCGGTCGCGGGCGAGGGGGGAGCATCGGCGGGCTCGCACGCCACGAGGATCGCCAGGATCGTCAGGAGGGAAGCCGGCAAGGTACGGGGCACATCACTCATCGTCGCGTTCGCCTGTCAGGGGAAGTCATCCGGTCGATTTCAGGGGGCTCATGGAAGGCTACGGAGCCGGCCGGCCCCCTGCAAGGCCGGCCCGATGGAACTATCGGCAGGGAATCGAGTGTTTCAACGTCAGGCGGTGCGGCCACTCAGGGCCCGTCGCCACCTCCCCGCCACGGAACCCGACCCCCGATGAGCGCCCCGCCCCCCCCGCGCGAAGAGGAACGGCTCGCCGCCCTCGAGGCCTACGACATCATGGACTCGGAAACCGAAGAGGCCTTCGACGACCTGGTCGCGATCGCCTCGACGGTGTGCCGCACTCCCATCGCCCTGATCTCCCTGGTCGATGGGGAACGGCAGTGGTTCAAGGCCCGAAAGGGACTCCAGGCCTCGCAGACGCCCCGAGAGGACGCGTTCTGCGCGCATGCGATCCTCGACAAGGGCACCACGGTGGTTCCCGACGCAACCCGGGACGAACGCTTCAAGGAGAACCCGCTCGTGACGCGAGACCCCTCGATTCGATTCTATGCCGGCGCCCCCCTGCAGACCACGGACGGCCTGGGACTCGGGACCATCTGCGTGATCGACACCGAGCCCCGCAAGCTCGAAGACTGGCAGATCGAGGTCCTGGAATCGCTCTCGCGCCAGGCCATGCGCCTGATGGAGCTGCGGAAGATCTCGGCCCGCCTCGCCGACTCCCTCCAGAAGATCCGGACCCTCGGAGAACTGCTACCGGTGTGCGCCTGGTGCCGGAAGGTCCGCAGCGACGACGAGTACTGGGTCCAGCTCGAGGAATACGTCACGCAGCGCTCCGACACCCGGATCAGTCACGGGATCTGTCCGGACTGTTCAGAGAATCTGTAGGAGCCACCGGCGGGGGGCTTCCCAACTCGACCTCCCGCACCAGAAGCCCGCTCGTCGACACCCGGACCTCGAAGCGCGCCGGCCGCTGCACCTGGATATAGGTCGCCGACCCGTACTCCGTGTCCACCAGAAGAGCCAGGAGCATGTACCGTCGAGCCAGATCGAAGAGGTCGACCGGCTTGTCCGTCTTGAGCGAATGGACCGTGCGGGGCTCGTCCCGCTCGTCGTCGATTGCGATGTAGCGTCCACTCAGCCGATCCAGCTCGTACTGCGTGTGGACCCCGATGATGTTTGCCAGGGGGTGCCACTTCAGGATGTGTGCGTCGACCAGCAGCTGGTCTCCGAGCACATGGAAGGTCGTGTCCCGGCCATCGGGAAACTCGACGAACGCCTGAAATTCCCGCTCCCCCGTGGGGACGGTGGTCACGACCGCCGCGACCTCCTCGAGCGTCAGCGCCCGATAGCCCTGGGTCGAGACCCCCAACGTGGCCGCGAGAGCCGCGAGCGACAGGAAGAGGGCGCCCGTTCCTCCACTCCCCAGCGAGCCGATCCAGCGCTTCCCCATCAGGGCCCGTGCGGCCACGATCAGCAGGATCAGGCTGAGGACCGCGAAGGCGGCGGCGACAAGGAAGAAGGGAGCATCGGGCATGATGGGACTCCAATTTCTGAACCGGGGGTGGACGGTCAAATCTCGCCTGCCCGGTCCATGACTGAAAGTCCCGAGAGGCTCGCGACCGGGTTCGAGCAGTTGGCCAAACTCGATCTTCCCCCACACATTGCGAGTGCCGTCGCGCGACTCGAACTCCAACCACGGTCCCCCCTGTCCGAACGAATTCGATGACCCCGCGAACCCATGCCGGCGCCGGCCTCCTGTCCACCATCCGGCGGAGGGTGGAGCCGCTCACCCCCTTCTTCGGGCTCGCGATCTTCGCCGTGGCACTCTGGGTCCTCAGGCGCGAGCTGACGGCGGTTTCCTGGGAGGAGGTGCGGGGGGCCCTCGAGGCGATTCCCGCAGTCCGGATCCTGGGGGCCCTCGGCCTCACGGCGCTCAGCTTCGCGATCCTGACCGGTCACGACCGACTCGCCCTGCGGTACGCGGGGGTGGCCCTGTCGCGCGGCCGCTCCGCCTTCGGATCGTTCGTGGGCTACGCCTTCAGCCAGTCCCTCGGCTTTCCGGTCTTCACCGGGGGGGCGATCCGATACCGCATCTACGGCTCCTGGGGGGTCGCGGCGGGTGACGTCTGGCGGATCGTGGGCTTCTGCGCCCTGGGCTTCTGGGTCGGGTTCCTGACGCTCACCGGGCTCCTCCTCCTGGTCGTCCCCCCCGCGGCGGGAATCGAGAGCCTCCTCCCCGCCGGGGCCGAGGGGATCGCCCCCGCGGCTCGCCTCCTGGGGCTGCTTCTTCTCCTTCCCCTGGTCGCGTACCTCGTCGCCGGCCGACTCCGCACGGAGCCGATCGAGTTCGGAGGCGCCCGGGTAGACCTCCCCCGCCCCGGGCTCGCGCTGCGGCAGATGGGGCTGGGGCTGGTCGACTGGACGGTGGCCGGGACGGTCCTGTTCGTCCTCCTGCCCGAGGGGCACGGGCTCGCGCTGACGCACTTTCTCCTCCTCTACGCGATCGCGCAGACGGCGGGTGTCGTCTCGCACGTGCCGGGAGGCCTCGGGGTCTTCGAGCTCGTCCTCGTCCTCTTCCTGCCCACGGAGCTGGGGGAGGGGGCGATCCTCGCGTCGCTCCTGGCGTGGCGGGCCGTCTACTTCCTGACTCCCCTGCTCACGGCCACCGGGGCGCTGGCCTTCTTCGAGTACCGATCCCGCCGTGCCGTGGTCGATCGGGCCGTGGGAGCCTTCGGGCGGGGAATGAGTGCGGTGAGTCCGGTGCTGCTGGCCGGGGGCACCTTCCTGGGCGGGGTGGTCCTGTTGGTCTCGGGATCACTCCCGGCCGCGCCCGCCTACCTGACCTGGATCGATGGATTCCTCCCGGAAGCCATCCTCGAGATCTCGCACTTCGTGGGGAGCCTGGTCGGGGCGGCACTGCTCGTATTGAGCTGGGGGCTGCTGCAGCGGCTCGACGCCGCCTACCAGTTCACCCTCGGACTCCTTCTGCTCGGGGCGGTTCTCTCGCTGCTGCGCGGCTTCGAGGTCATTCCCGCGCTGACGCTCCTGGTCCTCTTCGCCACCCTCCTCCCGGCCCGCCGCCAGTTCTTCCGGCAGAGCTCACTCACCCGGGAACCCTTCTCGCCCGGCTGGATCGCCATGATCGGGATGGTGCTCCTGGGCGCGGCATGGATGGGAAGCCTGGCCTACGGGACCGATGCCTTCTCGGGTGACCTCTGGTGGTCCTTCTCGCTCGGAGGAGACGCATCGCGTTTCCTGCGGGGGACGACGGGCGCAGCCGGCCTCCTGATGATTGCGGGCGCACTCCGACTCCTGCGTCCGGCCGTCCCCTCGGAGCTGCTTCGTCCGCCCCGCCCCCTTCCCCCCGAGATCCCGAAGATCCTCGAGAAGACGGGACGCGCTTCGGCGATGCTGGTCCATACCGGGGACAAGGCGCTCCTCCTTTCGAAGTCCGGCGAGAGCTTCCTGATGTACGCCGTCGAAGGTCGAAGCTGGGTCGCCCTGGGCGACCCCATCGGTCCCGTCGAGGAGTGGGAGGAGCTGATCTGGCGCTTTCGCAAGCTGGCTTTCCTGCACCGTGGCTGGCCGGTCTTCTACCAGGTCCGGCCCGAGTCGCTGACCCGCTACCTGGATGCCGGCCTCTCCCTGCTGAAGCTAGGGGAAGAGGGGCGGGTTTCGCTTACCGGACTCTCCCTCGAGGGCGGCCGATGGAAGGACCTGCGGCAGTCGATGAACCGGGCCGAGCGGGAGGGGATCGAATTCCAGATCCTGGGACCCTCCGAGGTACTCGAAGCACTCCCGAGCCTCCGCGCGGTCTCGGACCACTGGCTCGATTCCCGAAACGCCCGGGAGAAGGGATTCTCGCTCGGGGCCTTCGGGGCCGACTACCTGACCCGCACCCCGGTCGGCGTGGCCCGAAAGGGGGACGAGATCCTGGGCTTCGTGAACATCCTGGCTCCCGGAATCCACCACGAGATCTCGGCGGACCTCATGCGCTACCGCCCCGATGCGATGAAAGGAGTCATGGAGTATCTCTTCGCTCACCTCTTCCTGTACGGGCGAGACCAGGGCTACGAGTACTTCTCGATGGGGATGGCGCCCCTCTCCGGTCTGGACTCCCGCCCCCTGGCCCCCCTCTGGAACCGCTTCGGCACCGCGATCTTCCGACACGGCGAGCACTTCTACAACTTCCAGGGGCTGCGGGCCTACAAGGAGAAGTTCAATCCGGAGTGGCAGCCCCGGTACCTGGCCTGCCCGGGCGGCCTCGCCCTGCCCCGCATCCTCACGAATGTCGGCACCCTCATCGGGGGAGGCGTCCGGGGAATCACCGGAGTCTTCCCGAAGTGACCTTTCGCCCGGCTGCGTCGTCTCTGACCTGAAGCGATCCGTTTCACTCCGCGAACCGCCGAGCCATATCACCATGACCGAACCCACGAACGACCGGATTCACAAGGTCCTCGACGGGGACCTGGATGCCGACGACCTCTCCCCTGCGGAGCAGCGGGAGATGACGCGCGTGGCGTCCGCGTCGACCGAGGCCGCCACTCACCTAGGGCGACTCCGGTCACCCGGGCTCGCAGGCGCGGTGATGAACGAGATCGAACGGCGCACCGGAGTCTCGCCCGATTCGACGGGCACTCGCGGCAGCTGGGTCCGAGCCCTGTGGGCCCCCAGGACGGTGGCCTTCCGTCCGGCCTGGGGTCTGCTGGCCGCAGCGGTGATCGCCGCGCTGATCCTCGTCCCTTCCGGCGAGAGTCCCCCCGCCCCGACGTCCGACGCCGAGGGCGTCACGGTCTTCGTCCAGTTCCGACTTCACGCACCCGACGCCTCGGAGGTCCGGCTCGCCGGCACCTTCACCGACTGGGAGCCCGTTCACGAACTCCACCCCGTCGGCGACGGGGCATGGTCGGTCATGGTTCCGATGCACCCCGGGATCCACGACTACGCCTTCATCGTCGACGGAACCGACTGGACCCTCGATCCCACGGCGCCCCGGGTCGATGACGGATTCGGAGGCGAGAACAGTCGCCTCGCCCTCCTCCTGGTGAACGGGGCTCGGGAATCCTGATCCGGATCGCGGGGCTCCTCCTTGTGGGACTCGCCCCCGTCGCCCCGGTGGCGGCGCAGGGGTGGTCGGCCGACCTTCAGGCCGCCCGCTCCAGCTTCGGGACGCCCCCGCTCACCGCGGCGTCGACGAACGCCAGCCTCGGGCTGCGCTATGCCCGGAGCCACCGGGCCCTGGGCGCATCCCTCGCCGCTCCGCTCGGAGACGATGGCCTCTTCTGGGGGGTGATCCACGGGAGCGAACGACTGGCCCTGGGCAGGGGACGCTTCGAAGCGGGCATCGACCTTTCGGCCATGGGGCACGCCCAGCGCGATCGGGTTACCGAGCTCGACGGCTCCGGGCTCCAGGGCGAAGCACTCGGCTTCGGGTCGGTCTCGGTCGGGCCGCTCGTCGCCGAGGTGCGAAGCGGGGGATCCCGCTACGACGGTCGCATCGGCGACGAGAGCTGGTCGCGGAGCCTTCATCGCTCCGAGCTGTCGCTTCGTTATCCGCTTCCCATCCGAAGCGCCCGGGTCGTCGAACTCGGAAGCGAACTCCGACACATGCGGAATGCCGACGAGTCCTATACGTGGATGGGAGGCTCGGCCAGCATCGGATTCCGCCGGGCCCAGGCCTGGCTCAGCGCCGGGAGCTGGGTCGATGGGCTCGACGGCGAGAGCTCCACGATCGGAGTCGGTGGGGGCGCCTCGGTCGCCCTCGGCCATCAGGCCACACTCCGGGTCCAGGCGCGGCACGAGCCCTTCGACCCGCTCTTCCTGGGCACCGATCGGACCAGCTGGGGCGTCGGTGTCAGCTATCGCCTGGGCTCCCCGGCCCCCGCGCTCCGGGCCGGTCCCGAGCTTCGGAGCCGGAACCGGGTCACGATTCGCGTTCCGATCACCGAGACCGGCTCCCCCCCCACGATCGCGGGAGATTTCTCGGGGTGGGAGCCCCTTCCGATGCACCGTCGGGGATTGAGCTGGGAGATCCAGCTCGACCTTGCCCCCGGGCTCTACCAGTACGCCTTCCGGACGGACGAGGGGGACTGGTTCGTGCCCGAGGGCGTCGACGGACGCCGGGACGACGGCATGGGGGGCTGGGTGGCCCGACTCCTCATCCCCGAAGGCGAGTGATGGACGCCGTGCCCTCCGACGCCGAGATCGTCGCCGACGTCCTCGCCGGGCGCACCGAACGCTTCGCGCTCCTGGTGGAGCGTCACGAAGACGCGCTCTTTCGCCACGCCCTTTCGCTCGGGATGGATCCCGACGGGGCGGCCGACATGGTGCAGGATGCGATGGTCCGGGCCTGGGAGAGCCTCGCGGAATGCCGCGACCCGACCCGATTCCGGCTCTGGGTCGGCCGAATCCTGCGCAACCGCTGCCTCGATCACCTGAAAAGCGCATCGACTCGATACACGACCTCGCTCGATGGAGCAAACGACGGGGCATTCGAGGCGACCGGCATCCCGACCCCCGAGCTGGATACGCAGGAGCGCGCCCTGCATGCCTCTCTGGACGAGGCGCTCGCGGCACTCCCCGACGACCAGTCCGAAGCCTTCGTCCTCAAGCACGTCGAGGGCTATGGCTACGGCGAGATCGCCGAACTGACCGGGGCCTCGGTCAGCGCGCTGAAGATGCGGGTGCACCGGGCCCGTGACACGATCCGGGCGCTTCTCGAGGCGGACGGATTCGGCCCGACGTGACGCACCCGATGTGACGCAAACGACGTGAGCCTCGTCTTTACCCATGAAGCACCACAACCACCTCTCACGGAAGTGACGATCATGAACACGAATCTCGATCGGAGCTGGCCCGCGGTTCTGGCCGGACTCCTCCTCGTCCCCGGACTACTGGCGGGACAGGTCGAAGGGAGTGCCGAGGCGCGCATGCAGGCAGCCGTCGAACAGGCATTGGAGCGTGGAATCCCGGTCGCCCTCCTCGAGAGCAAGATCGCCGAGGGGATGGCGAAGGGCGTCCCCGCCGATCGGATCGCCCTGGCCACGGAGCACCGGCTCGCCGGTCTGCTCCGGGCGCAGGCCGCGATGTCCGAGGCACCCGGCGGGGTCGACGCGACTCAGCTCGGCGTCGGGGCCGACGCCCTCGCGGCCGGGGTGAGTGACGCCATGCTCACCGAGCTGGCAGTCGGCTCCCCCGGAGAGCAGCGGGCGATGGCAGTGGCCGCGCTCGCCTACCTGGTCGAGGTGGGCACCGTGCCCGAGCATGCACTCGCTCGGGTCCAGGACGCCCTGGCCCGAGGGCCCGCGGCACTCGCGAACCTGCCGGGAGCCGCAGCCGGTCCGCCCTTCGGAACGGCCGTTCCCGGCCGTCGCGGGCCTCCCGACGGGGTCCGGACCGGCCCCCCACCCGGCGTACGAACCGGCCCACCCGTCCCGCCTCGCGGTGGACCTCCCGGCGGACCTCCCGGAGGCCCTCCAGGGGGCGGCGGCGGCTGAGCCGAATCCCGGATCACGCAGCTTTCAATCCCTGAACCACACAGGTATCACCCATGAAACGTCTTACGCTCTTCAGTCTCATCCTGACCCTTTTCGTCATCGCGGCATGCGAATCCTCGACGGCCAGCGACGAGTCGCCCTCGGGCGACGCACTGATCCAGATCCTCCTGACCGACGCTCCCGCCGACTACATCGAGGAAGCCTGGGTCTGGATCTCGCGAGTCTACCTGATCCCGGGCGAAGAGGATCCCGAGGAAGGCCCTCCCTTCGTCGACCTCTTCGATGACGCCGAGAACCCCCTCATGTACGACCTGCTCACCCTGCGCGACGGGGTCACGGCCGACATGACCGGCGAGGTCGAAGTCCCCGCCGGCACCTACAACCAGCTGCGCATGATCGTGGCCAACGCCGAGATCACCCTGGCCGACGGATACGAGTTCGCCGACGGCACGACCACCCGCCAGCTCATGATCCCGAGTGGGGCGCAGAGCGGGATCAAGGTCAATCTGAACGAGTCGATCACGACCGAAGCCGGCACGATCAACGTCATCCTGGTCGACTTCGACGTGGACCAGAACTTCGTGATCCAGGGCAACCCCGACACGCCGGCCGGAATCCAGGGCATCCTCTTCACCCCGATGCTCCGCGAACTCTCCAGGACGGTCGACGGAAGCTGACGCCGCAGTCGCCCCCGGGCAGCGTGCCCGGGGGCCTCCGGACCCTCACCCCCTTCTCGATGGTACGTCTGCCTCATGCAGATGCACGAGAGGGTCGACCGGAGCTACGAAGCGGTCCAGTCCGTGTGGGACCGCTGGTCCCGTGGCGGGGGGACGGGCCGGACCCTCATCTTCATCTTCATCGCCTCCCTCCTCCTCATCGAAGCGAACCGGCTGGGGTGGTTCCCGGAGGCCCTCGCCGAGCACCTTCCGGATCGCCGCTTTCAGGCGATCAACGCGGCCTTCACCGCCTTCCTGGTCTTCGAGGTGATCGGTCTCGCCTTCGGCTTCTCGAACTCGATTGCCGAGGTGGCAGGAAAGCAGCTCGAGATCTTCTCGCTGATCCTGCTCCGGAAATCCTTTACGGAGCTCCAGGAGCTGCCCATTCCGATCACCTGGACGAGCATCGAGGGGCCCGTGGCCCACCTCGTCTCCGATGCGGTCGGGGCTTTGGTGATCTTCGGTATCCTGGCCTGGTACTACTCGATCCAGAAGCGGCAGCCGATCATCCGATCCGAGGAAGCTCGGGGGAGCTTTCTGAGCGCGATGCGGGGGATCACCCTCCTCCTCCTCTCCGGGATCGCGGTGATCGGAGCCTGGACCGGGGCCCAGTTCTTCATGCATGGAGAGATTGTCGCGTTCTTCGACGCGGTCTTCACGCTCTTCATCTTCATCGACGTTCTGGTCGTGTTCGTCTCACTCCAGTACAACCTCGACTACGGCGTCGTCTTCAGGAACACGGGCTTCGCCATCTCGACGGTCATGATCCGCCTGGCACTTGCGGGTCCCCCCTTCCTGAATGCGATCCTCGGCGTGGTCGCAGCGCTCTTCGCGGTGGGGGTCACCTGGGTCTACAATCGCTTCGAGGGCCCGACGCAGGACCGCACCGACGGACCGTGAACCTCACCGGTCCTCTTCCTCGGGCGAGGTCGTGGCGCCCATCCTCTCCCGCAGACGCTTGAACCGATCGGCGATTCCGAGCGACCAGTGCGGCGGCATGTAGCGGTGCACCATCAGGACCGAGCAGGGGGCCCGGTCGGCCATCAGGTCGGGGATCGAGCCGAAGAGCACCCGGCGGATCCGGGACTCCCGCGAGGCCCCGATCACGACCAGGTCCAGGTCATCGGACCGGCTCTCGATATATCCCATCATCCCCGAACTCACGTCGTCGGAGGCCACGACGGCGAAGTCCACGTTCTCGTAGCTCCCCAGGATCGGCTCGACCGATCGAGCCAGTGACTTCTCTTCGCGCTCGGCGTCCACACCCTTCCGCACCAGGCGCAGTACGGTCAGTCGGGCCCCGGACGCCCGTCCGATCCGTGCCGCGAACTCCAGCCCCAGCCGGGCATGGATCCCTCCGCCCCACGGAACCAGGATCGAGCGGATCCGACCCATTCCCCGATCCTTCAGCACCGCCAGGTCGGCCGGCGCTTCGCGCATGAGGCCCTTTACCGGGCTCTGGTAGATCCGTCCGATCGACAGACCCCGCTCCCAGCCCATGAGCAGAAGGTCGGCACCACGACGA
The DNA here is from genome assembly GCA_007692605.1 of Gemmatimonadales bacterium. GTDB lineage: Bacteria > Gemmatimonadota > Gemmatimonadetes > Longimicrobiales > Gaopeijiaceae > SLBA01. The sequence continues at coordinate 7,223 of REBS01000094.1, read as the reverse complement.
GAGGTCTCGTTGACCAACGAGCCGACGATGTCGTGCGCCGGCTCGATCGAGGCGTCGACCGAGGTCCGCTCGACCGGAAGGCGGGCCCGGCCCAGCTCGTCCTGGGGCTCCTCGACCCGCACCAGCTGCTCGTGCGCGGTCAGGCCCTGCAGGATCTCGCGCTCCTTGCGGTGCGGCTGATCGAGCTGTCTGCGGGCGTCGCGAAGCGGGGTCTGCATGGGCACCCGCACAACGTGGATCCCGTGGACCCTGCCACCCTCCTCGGTCCCTGCGGCCAGGAGCCGACCCACATGCATCAGGTGCGCTCCATGGGCCGGATTGGCCAACGCGACCAGGACGGTGCGCGGGGGCTCGGCACCGACCGGACGCAGGGGGACCTGGTCCACCGACTCCCCCTTGCCCGGAACCGCGTACCGGGCCGGCGTCTGGAAGAAGGCCAGCATCCCCACCTCGGCGATCCGCACCCGAAGCTTCGACACCCCGTGCTCGATCTCGACCCGGCTCCGCCCCCAGGTGAAGTACCAGGCCAGGCTGACCACGATCAGGATCACCACGGCGATCTGCGCAAAGGGCCCCGACACCCCGATGATCGCGATACAGGCAGCCGCCGCGAACAGCTGAAGCAAGGGACTCCCCGGGGTCCGAAAGGTGGGTCGGTACCAGTCGGGAGCCGAGGTGCGCAGCATGACGCACCCGATGTTCAGTGCGGCGTAGCTGTAGAGCTGCAGGGAGCTCGCGATCTTGGCCAGGTCCTCGAGGCTGTCGATCAGGAGAAAGGACAGCGCGAGCCCCCCCGTCAACAGGATCGCGCGATGCGGCGTCATGAAGCGGTCGTGCACCGCGGCGAGCCAGTTGGGGACCATCCGATCCCTGGCCATCGCCAGGTTGATGCGCGACGACGACAGGATACTGGCGTTCGCCGACGAAAGGGTCGCCAGGAGCCCCGCAAAGACGATCATCACGGCGCCCGCCGGACCGAAGAGGATCCGGGCCGCTTCGACGAGCGGGTCGGCCACCTCGATGATCCGATCCTGAGGGAACATCCCCCCGATCACCATCAGGATCAGCACGTAGAGCAGGGTGACGACCGCGACCGACCCGATCAGCGCCCGGGGGAGGTTCTTCTCGGGCTCCTTAATCTCTTCGGCCACCGCCGCGATCTTCACGAAACCCAGGAACGACACGAAGACCAGCGCCGTCGTGGGCAGGATCGGGCCGGCCCCCATCGGGAAGAAGGGGATCAGGTTGCCGGGCTCCAGCCGCACCGCACCGTAGACCGCGAACACCCCGAGGATCCCCAGCAGGACCATCACGACGACCAACTGCGTGCGCCCCGACTCCCGGGCCCCGAACACATTCAGCGCGGTGAGCAGGACCCCCCCGATCATCGCGCCCCAGAAGGGAGTCAGCGGGAGAAATCGGGACATGTACTCGCCCATCCCGAACAGATAGAAGGCGATCGCGAAGGTCAGGCTCAGCCAGATACCGATCCCCGAGATCGCCCCCAGGGCGGGTCCCATCGAGCGCGAGACGAAGTAGTAGTCGCCACCCGAGGTGGGCATGCCCGTCGCCATCTCGGCCGCGCTCGCCGCGGTGATCATGCAGACGATCCCCGCGCCCAGGTACGAGAAGACCGCGGCCGGCCCCGTCAGCTCGAGCGCCACCCCGGCCAGCAGAAAGATGCCGGCACCGATCATGGTGCCGGCCCCGATCGTCAGGGCGTCCCAGAAGCCCAGCTCCCGTCTGAGTTCCTCTTGTCCTTCGGGTACGTCCACGTGTGGCTCGCTCCTTCCACGTCCGGTTCACATGACGATGGTCCGCCGACCGCGGCAACCTAAAAGGAGCATGGGCATCGAGCGAATCCCCGCCGACCTTGTGCCCGGCGAAGCCGCGGCCCAGTTTCGGGTCGAGCACCCGGGCCCCGCCTCCCAGAACAGGATTCGACATGAACGGCACCCTTCCGGACGATCCCTCCCCACCCGACTGGCTCCCGGCGGGGCTCGAAGGTGCCTGGACCCTGCTCGCGAGCTACCCCCTCCTGCTCGCCCTCACGATCGTCGTCCTCGGAATCGGACTCGCCTTCCTGGCCCGCGGTTTCATCCTCTTCTGGGGCCTCAAGATCACCGCCCGCACGAAGACGGACCTGAGCGAGGGCATCCTCCGGCTCGGGGCCTCGGTCACGGCGCTCGTCCTCGTCTACCTCTCGCTGGTCGCCGCCATCCAGGTCCTTCCCCTGGGAGAAACGGCGACCTCGATCACGATCCGCGTCCTGGTCAGCCTGCTGGTCCTGCAGCTGATGCGCTCGGGGCTCAGGGCCGCGAACTACGGACTCAAGGTCCTGGGCAGTGTGCGAGACCGCTTTTCGATCATCGAGGAGCGTACCCTTCCGCTCTTCGACCTCGTGACCACGATCCTGATCGTGGCGATCGCCGCCTACGCGCTGCTCATGGTCTGGGACATCGACCCGACCGCCTGGCTGGCCTCGGCCGGGGTGATCGGGATCGCGGTCGGCTTCGCGGCACGCGACACGCTGGCCAACCTCTTCGCCGGCTTCTTCATCATCGCCGACGCACCCTACAAGCTCGGCGACTACGTGGTCTTGGACAACGGAGCCCGCGGAGAGGTCACGGGGGTCGGAATCCGCTCCACCCGCATCCTCACTCGCGACGATGTCGAGATCATCGTCCCCAACTCCGAGATGGCGAACTCCAAGATCATCAACGAGTCCGGAGGCCGCTGGATCAAGTTCCGCACCCGGCTCAAGGTGGGCGTCGCCTACGGGTCGGACGTCGACCAGGTCACGGAGCTCCTCGAGAGAATCGCCCGGCAGCACGATTCGGTCTGCGGCGATCCCGAGGCGCGGGTCCGGATGCGGGGGTTCGGTGACTCCAGCCTGGACTTCGAGCTCCTCTGCTGGGTGAACCATCCGTCGGAGCGAGGGCGGGTCACGCACGAACTGTTCATGGAGATCTACAAGGGGCTGGGCCGGGAGGGCATCGAGATCCCCTTCCCTCAGCGCGACCTCTGGGTCCGCACCCCGGACGCCCTGTAACGCCCCGTCCCTTCTTGCGTCCCCGCTTCCCGTCAGCGACTATGGTGCGCAACAGGGTCACCCGTCTCCGTACCATCTCGGACCCAGGGTCGTGTGGCTCGCACTGGACATGAGAGCATGTGATGCGTTGGAGGCCCTTCTTCGGCTATGTCCTGGCGGGGTTCGCACTCGTTGGGGCTCTCCGATCCAGGCGCAGGGGTCTCCGGGGCCACCGGACCCCACCCGTCGTCCCCGGCCCGCCGGTCATCTCCCCAAGGAAGATCCTCTTCCTTGCGTCGGTACGGGGGGTGATCGAGGCCAATCTTTCGAATCCCGACTTCACGGTGGAAGCGCTGGCGCGCGCTTCGTCGCACAGCCGGAGTCACCTGCACCGGCGGCTGAAGGAACTCACCGGAGAAAGCCCATCCGAGCTCATCCGACGCCTTCGCCTGGAGCGGGGGGCGAGGCTGCTCGAAGAGGGTTCGTTTTCGATATCACGGGTCGCCCACCTGGTCGGGTTCAAGAGCGTTTCGCACTTCTCCAACCGCTTCCACGACCACTTCGGCGTCCGGCCCTCGCGGTATCGCCGGTCCACAGACCCAAATCGATGACCCCATCCAACCTCGAAATCCTGTCGTACGAAGACACCCCCCTGGGGCCCCTCTGCCTGCGGCGGAGAGAACTGCTCAGTGCGCCCGGCACGGTGGTGACCGAGGTCACTCTCAACCACGAGTTCCTCATGAGCAGCCGGAACACCCGCTCCGAACGGGCGCTGGCGCGGGTGGCGCTCGAGATGCACCCCGGCCGTAAGCTGCGGGTGCTCATCGGGGGGCTGGGGCTGGGCTACACGGCGAAGGCGGCGCTCGCCTCGGATCGCGTGGGCGAGGTCGAGGTCATCGAATTCCTCCCGCAGGTGATCGACTGGGTCGAGCGGGATCTCATCCCCCTGTCCGCCGAGCTCAAGGCCGACGACCGGCTCCGGATCGTTGCCGACGACGTGTACGCCCGCCTGGCGGCCGAGCCGGCCGGGACCTTCGACCTGATCCTGATCGATGTGGACCACGCCCCGGACGATCAGCTCAATCGGGACAACGACTACTTCTACAGCCGCGAGGGGCTCCGGAGGGCCCGCCGGCACCTGGCCCCCGGCGGCGTGCTGGGCGTCTGGTCGTACGCCGAGAGCTCTCCCTTCGCCGAGGCCCTGCGGGACACCTTCGACGAGGTCCGCGTGGAGCCGGTGAGCTTCTACGTCGAGATGGTCGGAGAAGAGACCACGGACTGGCTCTTCTACGCGCGGTAGCGCGGCGCCTGATCCCGCGTCTTGCCGGGGGCGGATGCGCGGCGTATTGTCGGCATCGTCCACCGAGTCTCCCTCCCACGCTCGGCTCCGGAGTCCCCATGGCCCGCACGCCCCTCTTCCGCCAGGTCCGCAGGGCCCTTCGGCTCGCACAACGCTCCCTGATCACGGGCGAATCCCCATCCGAGCTCGTCGAGAAGGCCCGGCATCCGCTCTCGCGCCGCCGCTTCGTGGGCCTCTCATCCGCCGCGATCGCCACCGTGGCGCTGCAGGGGTGCACCCCCATCTTCAGGCGCTCCTCCGACGAGCCCGTCCTAATCATCGGGGCCGGGATCGCGGGGCTGAGCGCAGGCTACCGGCTGCGCCAGGCGGGCGTGCCCGTCCGCATCATCGAGGCGCAGAACCGAACCGGGGGGCGGATGCTCTCGCTGCGCAACTACTTCGCCGACGGGCAGGTCGCCGAGCTGGGCGGTGAGCTGGTCGACACCAACCACGTCCACATGCACGCGCTCGCCGCGGAGCTGGGGATCGAGTTCAACGACCTGGCGCAGGACGACCCATCGAAGGAGGAGGTCTACTTCTTCGGGGGCCAGCGGTACTCCGAGGCCGAGGTCGTCGAGGCCTTCCTTCCCGTGGCCCGCCGGATCCAGGCCGCACTCGAGGAGCTGGACGGCGACGGCGACGTGACCTGGGCCGACCCCCTCAACGGCGAGCGTTTGGACCGCATGTCGATCGCCGAATGGTTCGACGGCGCCGAGGTCACCGGCTGGATCCGCACCCTGCTCGATGTCGCCTACACCACCGAATACGGCCTCGAGATCGACCGTCAGTCGGCGCTGAACTTCCTCCTGATGATCGATCCGGAGCCCGATCCCGTCGGCCCCTTCCACATCTTCGGCGAGAGCGACGAGCGCTTCCATGTGCGGGGTGGCAACGACCGGATCACGCAGGCGCTGGCCGAGCGGGTCGAAGACGCGATCGAGCTCGAGACCCGACTCGAAGCGGTACGCATGCGGTCGGACGGGGCGTACGTGGCCTCGCTGCGTCGGGGCGAGACCGCATTCGAGGCGTCGGCCCGGCACCTGATCCTCGCCCTCCCCTTCACCCTCCTGCGCCAGGTGCAGCTCGACCTGGAGCTGCCCCCCGTCAAGCGCCGCGCCATCGAGGAGCTGGGCTACGGCACGAACGCCAAGCTGATGGTCGGCTTCAGCGATCGGCTCTGGCGGACCGACTACGACGCGAATGGCGCCACCCTCAGCGACCTTCCCTTCCAGCTGACCTGGGAGACGAGCCGGCTTCAGGATGGGGACGCCGGCATCCTCACCAACTTCACGGGTGGGGATCATGGCGTCTCGGTGGGCCGCGGCAGCGCCTCCGAGCAGGCTACCGCCCTGGTCACCGACCTCGAACAGGTCTACCCCGGCATCCGTGCCACTCGCGAGGGGATGCGCGAGGCCCGCTTCCACTGGCCGAGCCATCCCTGGACCCTCGGGAGCTACGCCTCGTACCTGACCGGGCAGTGGACGGGATTCCGCGGCGAGGAGGGGAGGCCCGTCGGCCGCCTCTACTTCGCGGGCGAGCACTGTTCGCCCGAGGCCCAGGGCTTCATGGAGGGCGGGCTCGAGACCGGAGAGGCCGCGGCCGCCGACATCCTGAGCGACATGGGCCTCCCGTCGCGGCTCGCCCGTCGCCCGCTGGCCGGCACCCGAATATAACCCGAAACCTTCGCGGGGATCCCGGGTAGCTTCGGTCCATGAGCCGAAAGCTGCCCGTTATTCGCATCGTCCGCGGCCGGGGTGCCGGGATGGATCTTCCCAATCGCTTCGAGCGTCTCCACCTGGAGCTTGAGGCCGGGGAGGCCCATCAGGCTCCGCAGGCCCGCCGCACCGACTACCTGCGGGATCCCGCGAAGAGCATACTGTCGAGGAACCGGAGCCCCGACGTGGGCTTCGACTGGAGCCTGAACCCCTACCGCGGCTGCGAGCACGGGTGCGTCTACTGCTACGCCCGTCCCACGCACGAGTACCTGGGATGGTCGGCCGGCCTCGACTTCGAAAGTCGGATCCTGGTCAAGGAGGACGCCGCGACCCTCCTCCGCCGGGCGCTCGGGAAGGCCGGCTGGACCCCCGAGCCCCTCGTCATGAGCGGGGTCACCGACCCCTATCAGCCGGTCGAGCGCCGCCTCGGGATCACGCGCGGGTGCCTTGAGGTCATGGCCGAGACCCGTCACCCCGTCGCCCTGATCACGAAGTCGCGGCTCGTGGAGCGCGACGCCGACCTGCTGGCCACCCTGGCCCGCTTCGACGCGGCACACGTCACCCTCTCGATCACCACCCTCGACCGGCGGCTCCAGCGCACCCTCGAGCCCAGGGCGTCCCCCCCGGAGCACCGGCTGGCCGCGATCCGGTCGCTGGCGGAGGCCGGGATCCCCGTCGCGGTCAATGTGGCGCCCGTGATTCCCGGGCTCACGGACCACGAGATCCCCGCGATCATCGAGGCCGCCGCGCAGGCCGGGGCCACCAGCGCGGGCTATGTCGTCCTCCGCCTGCCGGGAGCGGTGCGCCCCCTCTTTCTGGAGTGGCTCGAGACCCACTGCCCGGACCGGGCGGGCAAGGTCCGCTCCCGCCTGCGGAGCCTTCGCGGGGGCGACCTGTACGACTCCACCTTCGGATCGCGCATGAGTGGCGAGGGCCCCTTCGCGGCCCAGATCCGCGACCTGGTCCGGATCAGCCGGCGCCGCGCCGGGATGACCCGCCGGGCGCTCCGGCTTTCGACCGACCACTTCCGGCGTCCGGAGCCTGAGTCCGACAGCCCCCAGCTCCAGCTCTTCTGACCCGGCGTCGCCCTGTCGCGCGCGGGCCCGGCGGCCTATCGTGTGGCTCGCCCACCATCCAC
>REBS01000161.1 GCA_007692605.1 Gemmatimonadales bacterium | reverse complement strand
CACCCCGATCATCGAGGCGTCGAAGCCGAGCATGTCCGAGGGAAACTGCGTGTATTCGACGCCGATCGCCGGACAGGCGCTGAACGAGGCGGTGCCCAGGTCCCAGGCTCCGTTCGCGGACGCCTGAAAGACGTTGTCGGAGGCATCGTCGAAGTCGAGGGTGGCAATCGACGCTCCGAGCGCGAGCGGGCCTCCCGGGTTCGTGCGGGCTTCGACCCCGTAGCCGGTCATTCCGTCGGCGGTCAGCAGCATGCCGCCGAGCGCGAACTGCCCCGTCATGGCCGGGTTGCCGATGCAGGCCTGCGCAAACGCACCCTGGGGAATCAGCAGGGTCGTGGCGAGCAGGGCCGAGCCGGCCCCCGCCATGCGAAGGGTCTTTCGGACCAACGATGAATTCGTCATCGGGTAGCTCCAGATTTCAAGGTGATGTGGGGCGGCGTGTTCATGCCGCCCCCGGCGGGACCATTTGTCCCACCGGGTCCCGGAATCTGTCCAATCCTTGTAGACTCCGGAAGGGAAGTCATGACGGTCTGAGCCGTCCCTTCCCCCGAACGACTCCCTTCCTACACCGCAGATTCCGATTCGGCCGAGGGTTCCCGGGCATGTCACGTCAAGCGATCCGCGTTCGTCCCCCGCATTTCCTGATCCCGGTCGCACTGGTCCTGGCGGTCGGGCTCCTGGCCGGATGCTCCGAAGGCTCGTCGGAGCTGATCGCCATCGAAGGCACCTACACCCTCGAGTCCGTGAATGGCATGTCGCTGCCCGCAGTGTTCGAGGAGTCCGAAGACGGCACCCGCGAGGCCCTCGAGGGCCAGCTCGTACTCAACGACGACGCCACCTGTGAGCAGATCACCGAGGTGCGCGCCACCCTCGATGACATGATCCAGACCGAGACCGTCATCGAACCGTGCCTCTGGTCCGGGAACCCCGAGGCCCTCGAAGTGGTCTGGGAAGACGAGCGAATCTACCTGGGCGCTCTGCTGGGCGACGAACTCACCCTTTCGGGCAACTCCGGCGTCTGGGTCTACATCCGTTGACGCGCCCTCCCTGGAGCGCAACCCTGCATCGGAGGGCCCCTGCGCTCGCCACGGCGCTGGCTGTCGTCCTTGTCGCCGGCTGTGACCTGACCGATCCGGGCCCCGTCCCGGACGCGATCGAGGTGGAGCCGACCACGATCACCTTCGATGCGCTGGGCGCCCAGCAACGTCTCGACCCCCGGCTCCTCGACACGCAGGGGGCGGAAATCCCCGACCCCGCTTTCGAGTTCGAGAGCTCCGACCCGGGAGTCGCCACCGTGAGCCCGGGTGGTCAGGTGATTGCCCGCGGCAACGGCACGACCGAGATCCGGGTTCGCAGCCGAGGCATCACCGGTGTCGTTCCCGTGGTCATCGAGCAGAGCGGTGCGACCCTCGGGCTCCTTTCGGGACGCGATCAGGCTCGGGAGATCGGCCAGTCGCTCGATCCCGTCCGCTTTCAGCTGACCGACCCCAGAGGAAATCCGGCCGAGGGGATCCCCCTGATCGGGGAGGTCACCTCGGGCGGTGGATGGCTCGAGGCCGACACCATCCTTACCGACGCCGAGGGCCGGGGGAGCTTCACGTGGACCCTCGGGCCTGAAGTGGGTACGGGGCATTCCCTGAGGGTGCGGGTCGCCATGGAACGCAGCACACCGACGGGGGAGACCGCAGTCACCGTCACCGCCCGGGCGCGGCCGGGTTCCCCCGCCACCCTGGACCTCCTGACCCCGGACGAGATCAGCGGGCATCGGGGCCTTCCCCTTCCGGAGCCCGTTCGGGCCCGGGTCCTGAATGTCTTCGATGAGCCGATCGAGGGTGCCCGGGTTCGGGTGCACATCGCGGGACGCTCGACCACCACGCTGGAGTCCGACGCCGACGGAGGGGTCGCGGCGGAGTGGCCGCTCAACCAGTCGCTGGAGCCACAGACCCTGCGAATGGTGGTCCTCGACGGCCTCGACGGGGGCGAGTTGGAGCGCCAGGTGCGGGCGACCCCCTTCTCGACGCCCGAGCGGCTCGTATCGGTGACCACACCGGCCTCGTCGGATCCCCCCGGAACGGAGTTGCCCCCCCTCGGTGTGCGGCTGCTCGATCGGGCGGAGCTTCCGATGGCCGACACCGAACTCCGGTTCGAGGTCACAAGCGGTGTGGGACGCTTCATCGCCACCCCGGACGGAACCAGCGCAAGCGCCGTCACCGACGGTGTGGGCGAAGCCCGGTCACCGGCATTCCGACTTCCCGACGCTCCGGGAGTCACCCGGGTCGACGCCCGGGTCCCGGGCACCGAGGTCTCCGTCGAGTTCGTGCTGACCGCCCAGCTTCCCGTCGATCGGATCGAGGTGGTGTCGGGCGACGGCCAGAGCGCGATCGAGGGCCAGATCCTGGGCGAGCCGATCACCGTCGAGGTTCTCGGCGAATCGGGCCTGCCCCTCGAGGGCATCCCGGTCCGGTTCTCGGCCGAGCGAGGAGGCGTTGAATTCCCCCTCGTGATCTCGGATGAAGGCGGACGGGCAACCACACGATGGAGGCTGGGATGGGGCACCGGGCCCGAGACGGTATGGGCAGAAGCAGACAGTGTGGTCCGTGCGATCACCGCGCAGGCGCTCCCCTTCAGCGAGGGCGATCCGGGCGTCCACACGCCCCGTGACCTGGACCCCTCGACTCACCGGATCGAGCTCGTCTTCGGCGACGCCGTTCCGGCCGCGGCGCGGCCCATTCTTCAGGCGGCCGCCGATCGATGGAGTCGGGCGATCACCGGAGACCTGCCGCCCATCTTCCTGAACCTGCACGCCGAGGCCTGCGCGAACGACCTCCCCCTGCTGGGGACGGTCGACGACCTCATGATCTTCGTCCAGGTCCAGGAGATCGACGGAGTCGGGGGCACGGCCGCCTACGCAGGCCCCTGCGTGATCCGCAGTGCCGGTGCCTTTCCGGTCGTGGGACTCACCGTCTTCGACGCAGCCGACCTCGACCAGATGATGGACGAGGAACTCCTCCACGACGTGGCCCTCCACGAATTCGCGCACGCACTCGGCTTCGGCACGATCTGGAGCCTGAAGGGGCTCCTCAGGAATCCGGTGGAGTCGTCCGACCCATCGGTCGACACCCACTTTTCGGGGTTCGCCGCCCGCGAGGCCTTCGAGGCGATCGGCGGCACCGCCTACACCGATGGAAACCCGGTACCGGTCGAAAACGAGTTCGGCGGGCTCGGGACGCTGAACGGCCACTGGCGCTGGAGCGTCTTCGGTTCCGAGGTCATGACCGGGTTCATCTCACCCGGCACGAGCCCCCTCTCGACGGTCACCCTGGCGTCCTTCGTGGACCTGGGCTACCAGGTCGACCTGACCGAGGCCGACCTCTTCTCCCTCTCCTTCGCCGACTACCTGGCCCTTCGACGAGGCGAGCCGGCCACCGGGCACGAGGGGGGCATCGAACTCGGAGACGACCTCTATCGCGGGCCGGTCCTGGTCGTCGGACCCGAGGGAGAGGTCCTCGGGGAGCTGCGCGGAGACCCCCCGGGCACCCCTCCCCGCCCTTAACCCCGGGATGAAAACCTTTTACCTTTAATGTCTGACCTGAAGGGTTCCTTCGATCCGCTCCTCTCGGTTCGGTCGAAGCTGGAACCCATCGGGTCTTTTTCGTTCTTCGCAGGATGAATGCACCGATGTCGCCGTACCAGCTGTCTCTCGAAGGGAGAAGCGGAGCCGTGAACACCAATTCGAACACCGCCGTTCTGGAGCCCGAGGCCCACCTCCCGGATCCTGAAGCCCAAAAAGTCCAGGAGGCCCGGGACGTCCGCAAGGAGTCGCGTGCGGGTTCCCCGGACGCTGGATCGACCCGGGGCCTTTCGATCGAACCCGCGAAATGGGAGCACGCATCCACGATCGTCTCGATCCTCCGCTCATCGGCGGAATGGTACGAGGACATCGTGGAGCCGGAGGACCTCGACGAGCACTACGTGGACATGGAGTGGGCACGCGAGAATCTCGAGCGTCGCGACTTCTACGTGGGTCGTGTCGACGGTGAAATCGCCGGCACCCTCTCCCTCCAGCGAGTGGGAGACGATGCGCTCTACCTGGGCTACGTGTACCTGCATACCGATCATGTCGGGAACGGATACGGCGACGACCTGCTCGACTTCGCCCGTGAAAAGGCGCGCAGCGAGGGCCGCTCCCAGCTCGTCCTGATCGCCCACCCCGAAGCGGTCTGGGCCCGAAAGGCATACCTTCGGTACGGCTTCGAGATCATCGCCACCGATCGCAGCCAGGTCCTGGGCTGGCACGACGGGTGGCTCAAGCCCTACTACGAAGAGGGCTTCGAGCTCTACCGGTACTCGGTCGACCCGAGCTGACGCGGAGTCCGGAAGGGGTCCTCGCGGGGAGGGCTTCCCGGCGCTACTCCTTGAGTCCGGGCTTTACCCCTTCCTCGCCCCCCCCGACCTCGTCCAGGTACTGATCCAGCCGGCCCTCGTCGTCCTTCCGGTCCCAGCTCTCGAGGATCCGCTCGACCGCCTGGTGCGGGCTCGCATGGAAATGGCGACGCCCGAGACGTCGGTACAGCCCCGAGAAGCGCATCACGTCCCGGACCGGACCCACCAGCCCCGTCAGGTGCAGTTCGATCTCCTGGGATTCGAGCACATCGACCACCCCGTCGAGTGCTTCGATCGCGGTGGTGTCCAGGTCGTTGATGCTCATCCCGTCCAGGATGACCGCATGGATCTTCCGGTCCGGATCGGCGCTCTTGCGCAGGATGAAGCGCTTGAAGTATTCGGCATTGAAGAAGTAGAGCGCGGAGTCGACCCGGAGCAGGAGGATCGACTCCATCAGGTGCGCGCCCTCGGTCCGATCCAGGTCCCGGAAGAGACGGGTCCCCGGCAGGTGCCCCAGTTCGGCCACATGCGGGCGGCTCAGACGGTAGAGGACCGCAAGGGTCGAGGCTGCGATCCCCAGGAGAATGCCCTCTCGGATTCCCACCAGCAGGGTGACCGCGAAGGTGAACAGCGCGAGGCGTCCGTCACGCGGCTTGGTCCGGAAGAAGTACTGCAGTTCCTTCAGGTCGATGAGCCCGACCGCGGCCACCATGATGATTGCGGCGAGCACCGCCATCGGAAGGTTGTGAAACAGGGGCGTGAAGAGCAGAAGGGTCAGGCCGACCACCCCGGCGGCGAAGGCGTTGGAGAGCGGGGTTCGCGCCCCGGCCTCGTCGTTCACCGAACTGCGTGAGAAGCTCCCCGAGATCGGAAGCGCGCGAAAAAAGCTCCCCACCAGGTTCGCCGCCCCGACCCCCAGGAGCTCCCGGTTCGCGTCGATCGAGTAGTGGTGACGCGTGGCGAAGAGCCGGCTGAGCGAGCTCACGCTCATGAACTGGATCAGGGCCAGGGTAAGCACGGTCGGAATCAGGTCACGCACATCGGCGAAGTCGACCTGTGGTAGCGATGGCCGGGGAAGGCCCGAGGGGACATCTCCGACCACAGCGACCCCGTACTCCTCGAGCCCGAAGACGGTCGCGGCGAGCGTCCCGAGAACCACGACCACGATCGCCCCCGGCACGAAGACGGGGAGCCGGCGAATCAAGAGAAGAATGAAGATGGCTCCGAGGCCGATCCCGAGGGTGACCGGCTCCACCCCCGAAATCTCCCGAAGGGCCTCTCCGATCAGGACCAGAACGTACTCGGAGCGCTGCAGCTCGACCCCGATCAGGTTGCCGAGCTGGCTGAAGGCGATGATGATCGCCGCGG
>REBS01000111.1 GCA_007692605.1 Gemmatimonadales bacterium | reverse complement strand
AGCTCCGGCCGGAGCTCCCGGAGGGGCGTCGGATTGTTCTGCAGGTGCCCGGAGATGACCTCCTGGTCCGAATGGCCACGATGGGGACCCTCACCGGTGAGGACTTCATAGGCCAGAACCCCGAAGGAGTAGACATCGCTCTCTTCCGTGACGGGCCAGCCGTGGATCTGCTCGGGGCTCAGGTATCGGACATCTCCCAGCCGTATCCCCGCACCGGTGAGCTTCAGCCCCGGTTCCGACCCGGACTCGAGGAGGGCGGCGATCCCGAAGTCCCCCAGAACCGCCCTGCCCGTGCGGTTCTCGACCAGGATGTTATCCGGCCGGACATCGCGGTGGATGATCCCCTGGTCGTGGGTCGCCTCGAGCGCCGACGCCACTTCGGCGAGGATCCGGCGGGCAACCGGAGTCGCCATCGGCCCCTGCGCGTCGAGGATGTCCCGGACCGTCCTCCCCTCGATGTACTCCATGACGATGTAGGGTTCGTCCCCGGGGAGCCGCCCGACCCTGTGGACCCGGGTCACGTGCGGGTGCGAAATCCGGGCCGCCGATCGGGCCTCGCGCTCGAAGCGCCGGCGGGCGATGGGGTCTGCGGCCACGTGAGGACGAAGCACCTTCACCGCAACCAGGCGGGCGAGCGCAGGCTCCCGCGCCAGGTGGACCCGGGCCGTCTGGCCCTCGCCCAGTGGCCGGAGGAGCTGGAGGTCCTCCGGGAGGTCCAGGGTGGACCCTCCGCTCGGGTCGGTGATCAAGCTTCACTCCAGATCGAAGGGGGGTCAGCGCCGGTTGCCAACCTACGGCGCAGCGAGTCGGTACGGCAAGCGCTCATCCGGCCGTTCTGTGGCGCTCGATGAACTCGTCGGTCCCCTCGGGCAGGAGGAGGTCGTCGGCGATCGCCGCCACCTCCTCAGCCTGCCGCCAGGCTTCCTCGAGCATCGAGAGTTCCCCCTCGAGGGCACGCCGCTCCTGCTCTTCGTGCAGGGCCATCTCGAGGGCCAGCCGGGTGGGCTTGTCCAGGAGCGCGACGGATCCCTTCCCTCCGGAGAGCGTCTGCTTTTCGGGGGCCAGGGGTTTGCCGGTGAGGCCGATCAGGGGGTAGCGGGGCGGGGCGGGGGTGACGGCATGCTCCTCGACCAGCCCGGCCAGGAAGGCTTCCGGGTGCCGGGCGGCCTCGATCTGCGCGACGGCGTTTTGCACCGTCCCCTTCCGGCCCCCGGCACGGTTGACGCGCGCCATCATCCGGCTGGTGAGAAGGAAGGCCTCATCCCCACGGAACAGGTCCCGGCCCTTCTTGTGTTCGATGCCCAGCTTCCACCCCGGCTCTCCCTCGTCGGGCCGGAAGATCTGCGCCCGTTCGAGCTGCATGGCCTTGATCTTCAGGACCCGGCCGTCCGACATCCGAAACTTCGCCACGACCCGTTGGTGCGCCCAGGCGTTGTAGAGATTGGGGGACTGGGCCGCCATGACCCCGCTGATCGCCCCGGTCACCACGCCGGCGACGGCCGCCACTCCGAGGACCCCGACCGCGGCGCCGCCGACCAGGATCGCCTTCTTCCGCCGCCTCCCGAACTGGTCCCCGTACCGCCACGCCGCGAACTCCGGGCGCTGGGGGGCGCCGATGCGGATCAGGACCAGCCCCTCGGAGAGCCGCGCCAGCCCGATCTGGTCGGTCGAGACCCGGGTCCTCGTCTCCCGGAAGAGGCGTTCGCACGACTCGATCGCCTCCCACCGCTCCTCGAGCGGGGTCAGGTTCCACCGTTCGCACTTGCGGCAGATGACCCAGAGGCGCCCCCGGTCCGCGTCGAAGGCGAGCCGGCGCCCGACGGGAAAGTCCTCGATGACCTCGTTTCGACCGAGGTCCCCGTGGCAGAACATGCAGTGGGTCCACATCTACCGCTCCGACGCCTCGAGGCTCACCCGGTTCCAGTCGGGCGGGGCGACATCCATCAGGTGCCGGACCAGGAAGTCCCAGCGCTTGCGCACATGTTCGGGCCCCCTGGCGTGGCCACCCCCCGGCACCACGAAGAAGTCGAACTCCTTGCCGGCCCGGATCAGGGCGTCGGCCACCTGGTAGGTCGAGGCGGGATCCACATTCGTGTCCATCTCTCCGACGGTCAGCAGGAGCCGTCCCTCGAGCCGATGCGCGTGCACGACGTTGGACGAGGCGTCGTACTCCGGGCCCACGGGCCACCCCATCCACAGCTCGTTCCACCAGATCTTGTCCATCCGGTTGTCGTGGCACCCGTTGTGGGCCACCCCCACATGGTAGAACTCCGGGTGGAAGAGGAGGCCTCCCATGGCATTCTGACCCCCCGCGGAGCCTCCATAGATCCCCACCCGATCCAGATCATACCAGCCGTAGGTGCCCGCCACCGCCTCGTGCCAGAGGATCCGATCGGGAAATCCGGCGTCTCCCAGGTTCTTCCAGGCCACATCGTGGAAGGCCTTGGAGCGGCTGGAGGTCCCCATCCCGTCGATCATCACCGTGATGAAGCCGAGCTCGGCCACCTCGAGCATCCCCCGCGGAGGGATGACGGTGAAGGTGGTGGGGACATGATGGTCATGGGGGCCGGCGTAGATCGATTCGACCACCGGGTACGAGCGGTCGGGATCGAAGCTCGAGGGCCGCACGATGATCCCGCGGATCGGGGTCTCGCCATCGCGCCCCATCGCCCAGAAGACCTCGGGGGGATGCCATCCGGCCTCCAGAAGCGCGGAGTGATCCCCCCGGGCCACCTCGGCGAGCATGGCGCCGTCGGAGGCTCGTCGGAGCTCGGTCACCGGAGGGTGATCCACCCGCGACCAGGTGGCCAGGTAGTGCTCCCGGCCCGGCGAGAAGAGGACGGTGTGGTCCCCATCCCCCTCCGTGAGCCGCGTCAGCCCCGAGCCATCGAACCCGATCCGGTAGAAGTGGACGAAGTAGGGGTCATCCTCAGGCTCCATCCCACTCGCCGCGAAGACGATCTCGCGCCGCTCCTCATCCACATGCTCCACATCGCGGACCACCCAGTCGCCCCGGGTGATCGCACGCACCGACTGACCGCAGTCATTGTACAGGTAGAGGTGATTCCACCCGTCCCGTTCCGACATCCAGATGATCTCGCGCCCGTCGTCCACATCATACCGGAAGTGCTTGCCGGACTGCGACGAGGGCCGGTAGTAGAAGAAGGTCTCGGGATCCTCGTCGATGATCACCCGCGCCTCGCCGGTCCGGCCGTCGACCCCGATCACCCGGTAGAGATCGTGCCCCCGCTGATTGTACTCGAAGGTGAACTCCCGCCCGTCCTCCCTCCAGCGGGGCGCCGACACGGAGTAGGCGTTGGGGAACAGAGCGGGGTCCACCTCGATCTGGGTGCCGTCATGGGGGACGATGATCACCGGCCGGCGGACCTCGAGAACATCGCCGGGCTTCGTGTACTCGCGGGTGTGGAGCCTCGGCTGGAGCTGATCGGCCGGGGCGGTCTCGACGAAGTGCATCTCGCGTCGGTACCCGGGCACGGCGCGGTGCGCCACGAGCCGGCGGGAATCCGGGGACCATTCGATGGATCCGGCCAGGTAGCGGTTTCCCTCGGTGCCGTCCCGCGTCCGATACAGGATCGAATCGCCCATGTGGACCACCAGGTTGTATCCCTCGACCCGGGCCTCGAGTGTTCGATCGGGGGAGGCCCGTCCGGCCCCGACACCCGCTCCCTGTCCGCCGCCTCCCCGGTTCTCGCCGTTCGCCCGCTCGCACGACGCCGGCGCGAGCGAGCACCGGAGCTGCGTCCCGTCCACGGTCAGCTCGATGGTCCCGAGGTCCCCGACATAGCGAAACGAGGAGAAGGGAAGGGCGTGCGGCTCGACGGCCTCGTCCGTGGCGGCCTCGAGGGCGCCGGCGAGGGCGCCGTGATCGAAGGCGGGGGCTTCGGCGGCGGTCGTGGGGTCGAGTCGGATGAACTCCCGGCCGCCTTCGATGGTCCGGCGGAGGATGAAGGCCTCGGCGACCCCGTCCCAGCGCGCGTCCTCGACGACGTCCACGACCAGGTCCCGGTACCGCTCCTCGAGCTCGGCGGCGCGCCGGTAGTCTTCGATCGTGCCCTGGGCGGACGCCGGGGCCGCGACGATGAGGAGGAGCAGGACGGCCGCGGACGGGTGGAGTCGGATCATGGTCGGATGGGGCCGGGGGTGCCGTAGGGGATGTCCCATGAGGGCTGCGCCGAAAGTAGAACCGGGCTCGAGGGGGAGCAAGCGACGAGGCTGCGGCCGCGTTTCACCTCCGGCCGGCAGCATCTGCAGGGCACCCCGGCATCTCTTTCCATCACTCGGGGAGGGGGTGCGGCCCCCGACGGGATCGCCGAGAGGTATGACACCGATCCGGGGTCCACATTGGGGCGAATGGGCCCCAGATGGCTCGGCACGAAACTTGTTGCCAAGCCTCGCCTGCGTGAGTTTCAAACAGTCCGTTCCCTTACCTCGTGGCCTGCATACGCAACGATGGATCAACCGATCTCACCTTCTCGACTTTCGGACGTTCCCGGTGGACACGTATGCTGTCTCTATGAGACGGATGAGGACCGGCGCCGGACGCTCACCCACTTCGTGAGCGAGGGGCTGGCGCGTGGGGAGCGGGTGGTGTGCGCTCTGGCCACGGGGGATGATCGGCTTCTGGTCGGGGATCTCGGGAATGCCGGCGTCGATGCGGCGCCGATGATCGAGTCGGGTCAACTCGTCATGATCGAGTCCGAAACCGCCTACACGCGCAACGGCTCCTTCCAGGTTCTCGAGGGGCTCGGGCGGATCGAAGCGCTCCTGAAGGAGGGCAGCGAGGAGGGCTATCCCGCAGTCCGGACGGTCGGGGATCTCCGATGGCTCTCGCGAGTTCCCGACGCGCAGGAGGCCTTCTTCGAGTATGAATCGGAGGTCAACAGCCTGCTTTCGCACTATGGGTCGTCGGCGCTCTGCATGCACCGGCGGAGCGACCTGTCGACCGGGGCCCAGCTTCGGTGCCTCAGCGTGCACTCCGTCACCCTGGTCGGCGACGAGGTGATCCGCAACCCGTACGTGATGACCCCCGACCAGGGGAGGCGTCGAGAGCCGATCGACACCTCGCTCGAATGGCGTCGACAGGTCGCGGACGAGATCGAAGAAACCAAGCGGGTGCGGGACCTGCTGCAGAAGGTCCTGGAGAGTGTCGAGGCCGCGGTCCTGGTCGTGGATCGAGAGGGGAGGGCGATCACCGAGTGCAACGCGGCGGCCGAAGCGATGTTCGGCTACCCGAGAGAGGAGCTGATCGGGATGGAGACCCGCAGCCTCCATGTCGATGAGACGAATTGGAAGGAGTTCGGAGTGGTCAGCGGTCGCGTTCTGGATGCAGGCGTCCCCTACCATGGGGACTTCCGAATGCGTCGCTCCGACGGATCGACCTTTCCGACGCGGCACGTCGTCACGCTCCTCGACCCCGGCGGCGGCGGTGTGGTCAGCACGGTCCGGGACATGAGCGACGAGGTCGAAGCCAGGCGGAGGGGAAGCGAGAGCTCCGCTCGATTCGGGGCCATCGCGGAGAGTATCTCGGATGCGGTGCTCACCGTCGATGCCGGAAATCGGATCGTGTACGCGAACTCCGCGGCCCATCGCATGATGGGGGTGGAGGACGGCACGCTCTCCGGCCGATCGATGACCGACATGATGCCGGAGGACCTCCAGGACCGCCACCGGGTCGGGATGAATCGCTACCTCCAGACGGGAGAGAAGCGGATGGACTGGTCCCGGGTCCTGATGCCGGTGCGGAGAGCCGACGGCACCACCTTCGATGCCGAGATCTCCTTCGGGGAATACATGATCCGGGGAGAGAGATTCTTCACGGGCGTGATCCGGGACTCGACCGAGCGGCTCCGTCTCGAATCCGAGCTCCGGCAGTCCCAGAAGATGGAGGCAGTCGGGCGCCTGGCCAGCGGAGTCGCGCACGACTTCAACAACCTTCTGACGCTGATTCGCGGGAGTTCGGAGCTGATCCGGATGGACCTCCCCGAGGATTCGCCCCTTCATGATGAGGTGACCGGAGTCCTCGACGGGGTGGAACGGGCCTCGGCTCTCACCCGCCAGCTTCTCGTCCTCAGCCGGTCCCAGGTCCTGGATGAGCGGATCGTGGACCTGACCGAGCTCGTGGCGGGGATGAAGCCTCTGCTGAAGCGGGTGGTCCCGTCACGGATCAAGGTCGTCGTCGACTCCGACCCCGGCCCTTTTCGGGTCAGGGGGGACCCGAATGAACTGCACCGGGTGGTGCTCAACCTGGCGATGAACGCGGCGGATGCCATCGAGGGGAACGGGACGATCCGTCTTGCGGTGAGTACGGCCGGTGATCCCGGGGGGAAGCTCGTGCAGCTGGAGGTCGCCGATACGGGGTCCGGAATTCCACCCGAGGCGATGGAGCAGATCTTCGACCCGTTCTTCACCACCAAACCCGAGGGACGAGGCACCGGCCTGGGTCTTTCCTCGGCGCAGGGCATCGTCAAGCAGATGGGAGGACAGATCTACGTCGAGAGCACCGTGGGCGTGGGAACGACCTTCCGGATGGTTCTCCCGGTGGCGGAGCCGGGACCATCCAAGGGACCGGTTGCGGCACCGAAGGTGGCCGATCGACGGGATGCGATCGATGCCGGGCCCTTGCGCACCGTCCTGGTCGTCGAGGACGACCCCACGCTGGCCCGGGTGCTCGTCCGCTCACTCGAGCGTGCGGGGTTCCGTGTGCTCAGCGCTTCCAATGGAGAGGAAGCGGTCGAGCGGGCCGAGGCGGATCAGATCGGCATCGATCTCGTGCTCAGCGACGTGGTGATGCCAGGGCCGCGGGGGCCGGAACTCCTCCGGCGCCTCCGCCTGAACGATCCGAATGTGAAGATGGTGATGATGTCGGGCCACTCCTCAGGTGAACTGGCCGGGCAACTGGACGGGGACATCGAGGCCTTCCTGGCCAAGCCCTTCTCCCCCCGTGAGATGGTCGAAGCGATCCGGGATGCTCTGGACCCGCCTACCAGCTCGGCTCGTCCACCGGACTGATCGAGGTGCCATAGCCCTGGTTGATCACGTCGATCAAGCCGTTCGTGACCATTCGGTGGGCTCCGGCACTGGGATGCACGCCGTCCAGGCTGAAGACGGGCCCGAAGAGCTGGCCGGGGTCCTCGAGGTTGGGGAAGACGGGGATCAGCCCCTCGTCCGAGAGCTCCCGGAAGGTCGGATTCGGGTCGAAAAAGGCCCAGCCACGGTTGGAGGCCTCTTCGGCCAGGACCTGGTTGTAGGCCGTGACGGTCTGCGCGAGTTGAACGAGTTCCTCGGTGGAAAGGACCCTCGTGTCCTGCGCGCAGTCGAGGGTCACCGACTCGCCCTGGGACGCGCGAGCGAGGAGTTCGCCGAAGCCATAGCTGAAGGGGACGAGGGTCTGTTCGCCCACTCCGGTCGGCCCGCAGCTTTGCGCGACCTCGAAGGTGGGCGGGAGCGCGCCGCTCTGGGCCACCGACCAGTAGGCGATCCCCGGCGAGAGGTGGGGGATCAGGGTGACGTCGGCGACCCCGATCAGGACTCCTCCCTGCACGCCGCCCCCACTGAGGCCGTCCAGAAGCTCCCCGACCCGGTGCGAGAAGACGCTGACGGGCGTCACGTTGTCATCGGTCACGACGCCGGAGATGGCCGCTCCGAGCACGTCGTTGTTCCCGATCCAGACCGAGACGAAGGTGGGATCCGCGTCGAGCGCGGCCTCGAGCTGGGTACGCCCGCCCAGGAGCAGGGTGGTCAGCGGATTGGGGTTGGACCCTGGATCCAGGTTCGAGAGGGGGTCGAGGGTGGCCGCCCCGGGTACGGCGACGTTGTTGAGGATGAGCGGCACCGGGGTCGAGCGCAGCGCGCACCCGTCGGGCTGGGCCGAACCGAGCCGCTCTCCGGTCAGGGGGTTGGTCAGGGGCGCCGGGCAACCCGGCATGTTCAGCAGCGGCGCGTCGAAGGGAACGCCCATCTGCTGCGCCAGGAGCACCGCGTAGGACTCCTGCTGGGTTTCCCGGTTGATGCCCTCCGACTGGAATCCCGCCGTGATGCTGTTGCCGAGTGCCACGTAGCGCTCGAAGAGCTCGTCGGTGGCGTCGGGGGCGGGGGAGATGAGGGTCTCGTCGTCGCAGGCGGGAGCCAGGAGGATCAGGACGCCGAGCGCGAGCGTGGTCCAGAGTCTGCCGGAAGGGATCATGGTCATCGTGTGACGGAGAGGGTGAAGCCGATCAGGTGGGCACCGACGGTGTAGAGCCCATCGTTGAGCTCGACCGTGGCCGGGCCGCTTCCGGGGGGCTCGACGGTCCGCCCCCTGCGGTCGTTCTGCATGAGGTAGTGGTAGGCACCTTCGAGGTGGATACCGGGGCTCACCTCCCAGCCCAGTCCTCCGGTCAGGTGGTTCCGCTCGCCCTCGGGGACCAGGGGGGTCACGTTTTCGGGCGGGGAGGCGGCCTGGTTGTAGACGTAGCCACCTCGGACCGTCCACGCGTCGGCCATCTCGTATTCGGCGCCCGCCCGGATCACGCTGGCGTCGCGGTAGTCCTGGGTCAGCGTCTGGTTCAGGCTGGCCCTCTCGAACTCGAGTTCGACCGCATCGAAGGTGGACCAGTTGACCCACTGGTAGTCGAGGGTCAGGGTCAGACCCGGACGGGTCTTGAATCCGAGCCCGACCGCGAGCTGGGCCGGGAGGGTGACCTGGGTGGTGAGCGGCTGCCGGACGAGGGGACCGTCACTGAATGCTTCGGCGACGACCGCATCGAGGGGGGTGCCCCCCGGCACCCCCAGAGGGTTCTGGGAGGGCAGGGTGATCCCCGTCCCCAGCTGCGTGAAGCTCGCGGTCCCCTCGTAGTCCAGGGTGACCGGGGTGAGGAAGCGCGCTCCGAACTGGAGCCGATCACTCCACCGGGCGTGGAGTCCGACGTGGCCTCCGAGTCCGGTGGCCCGGTCACTCTCCAGCGACGCTTCGGCGAAAGCCGTTCGGGGGGGGATGCCCAGCTGGGCCCAGCTTACCCCGACGCCGGGGACGGCCTGGCGGGAGAGATCCAGGTGGCGGTTCAGCTCGACCTGGCTGGTCGCGACCGTCAGTCCCGCGCCCAGGGAAACGCGGTCGGTCACGCGATAGGCGATCGTCGGCTGAACGTAGAGGGCGTCCAGCGAGCTGTCGAAGGAGACGAAGGCGCCCTCGAAGTCCGCCGGCCACCGGGTGCCGAAGCCATAGGGTGCGTAGACGCCCAGACCCACGGCCAGTCGGTCGTTGATTCCGTACCCCAGGTAGAGGTGCGGTGCGATCCGGGGGGCGTTGTCCATCTCGACGGTGGATCGGGTGCGATCGCTGGTGAAATCACCCCGGCTGAAGACGCCCACGGCCCCGACGGATCCCGACCACCCGTCGAGTCCCGCCAGGGCGGCCGGGTTGTAGAAGACGGCGGATCCGTCCTGGCAGGGAGCGGCGACGGTGGCGCCGCCCCTGGCCATCGCGCAGGCTCCATGCTGGTAGAAGGTGAACCCCTGCGCGTGGGCGGTCTCGGGCAGGACCGGGACCAGGAGCAGGATCATCACGTAGAGTGCTGGATGAAGCGTGCGAGGGTGGGGGTGCGTCGAAGCGGGATTCAGATCCATCAGGGCCTCCGATAGCCTTCCAACGATTGGTATTTCGAAATCTGGCAACCCTGAACGCGGAAAAATGGTCCGGTACGGCGCCTTCGGATCTGGCTCTCGCGCGGTCGAACCGGTAGGATCGGGAAGAAGGCATCCGGCCCCCGCACGCCGCGCGAGGTTTCGCTATGACATCGCTTCCCTGGGTCTGGTCCCCCGGTTACGAGGCGGATATCGGGGTCCACGTCTACCCCACCACGAAGTACCGGCGCATTCGGGATCAGTTGGTGGATGAAGGCGTCCTCGACGAGTCCGTGCTGCGCACTCCATCGCCGATCTCCCACGAGATGCTGACGGTCGTGCATGAGGCGGAATGGGTGGACCGGGTCCTGGAGGGGCGCGTCACACCACTCGAGGAGCAGAAGCTCGAGCTTCCCTTCAGTCCGGAGCTCCGGGACGCGTTTCTGCTCTGCTGCGACGGTACCGTGATCGCCGCGCGCCTCGCGCTAGAGGATGGGATCGCGGTCCACCTGGGCGGCGGGTTTCACCACGCCTTCGCGGGGCACGGGGAGGGCTTCTGTCTCTTCAACGACGTCGCGGTGGCCGCCGGCGTTCTCGTGGCCGAAGGCGCGGTGGAGCGCGTGGCGGTGGTGGATCTGGACGTCCATCACGGGAACGGGACGGCGGCCATCTTCCGGGATCGGGCCGAGGTGTTCACCTTCTCGATGCATGAGGAGGCGAACTATCCTCTCATCAAGCCCCCGGGGGATCTCGATGTGGGTCTGGACGGGGGCACCGACGACCGGAGCTACCTGGGGCTGCTGCGGACCCACCTTCCCACGGTGTTGGATCACGACCCGGATCTGATGATCTACCTGGCCGGGGTGGATCCGTTCAAAGAAGACCAGCTCGGCGGATTGGGTCTGACCCGCGACGGCATCCGGGAGCGAGACCGGATGGTGCTCACCGCGGCTCGCGAGGCGGATGTGCCCGTGGTTGTCGTGCTGGCTGGCGGGTATGCGATCCGCGAGCGAGACACGGTGGCGATGCACTGCGCGACCGTGGCCGAGGCCGTGCTTCTCTTCGACCAGCGCGCATAGGTGTTGACCCGGGCGGTGCGAACGGCTACGTTGAAGCTGGCAGAAAGTACGGACGCCCTCGCGGTGTCCACCAGAGACGCATAAGAACGGACCTGGGTGTACTTGACTCGGGTCTTTTTTTTGTGCCCGGCTGCCAGCGTCGATTGCAGGGGCGCCAACATCCTGCGTAACACGAGGTGATCAGGCGGTACGGAACGACCGGACCCCGACGACACCGAGAACAAAGTAAGGGAGTACGGTATGCGTACCACCGGGACTGTTAAGTGGTTCAATGACGCCAAGGGCTTCGGATTCATCACGCCCGAGGACGGGTCGAAGGACTGCTTCGTCCATCACAGCGCGATTCAGGGCAGTGGCTTCAAGTCGCTCTCCGAAGGCGCGACCGTCGAGTTCGACGTGGTGCAGGGCCAGAAGGGTCCGGCCGCTGAGAACGTGACGCAGGTCTGATCTGACTTCGTTCAGCTGACCTCCTGCTCCGGGCAACCGGTGCGGGTGTGAGCAGGAACCCCCTTCGGCTTCGAGCCGGAGGGGGTTTCTTGCATTCAGGGATGAGGTGCGTCGACCACGCCTGCGAGTGAGACCGCGAGGACCAGCACCGCCTGGGTGGCGGGAAGGGCGCTGGGCCAGTGTGCCCATTCCGACAGGGTGTGCTGGTCTCCCCCGCGGGAGCGCCCGACCGAGATCGAGGGAATGCCGCGGACCACACCGGCGTTGGCATCGGTGGACCCCGATGCGACCGGCTCGTTGGGAAGCTCGAAATGCCCGTAGACGTCTTCGGCGGTGAGAATCAGCGGATGGGTGCGGCGGTCCGCGAGGGCCTCCGCAGTGCCCCCGGCGGGCATCCGGTTGTCCTCTTCGATCTCCCACTCGACTCCGTGGCGCTCGGCCGCCTCCGCCACTCGACGCTCGATCTCGGTCTGCAGGGAATCGAGGAGGACGGGATTGACGGAGCGCAGGTCGACGCTGAAGGAGGCCCGCTCGGGGATCGCGTTGAAGACACTTCCGCCGCGGAGCATGCCGACGTTGTAGACGGCGCCGCCCCGGCCCTCGGGGATCTCGATCTCGAAGATCGACTGGATGGCGTCGGCCAGGGCGCGTGCGGTGTGTGGGCGTCCCGCCGAGGTGTTCGTGTGGGAGCCTTCGGCGTGAAAGTGGAACCAACTCCAGTAGATGCCGAGCGCGCCGTAGGGGATCCGGCCGAGCCCACCGTCCATCGCGATGAGCATGTCGGTGACGCCCTCGTTCTCGTCGAGCCAGTGGATCATCCCCTTCAGGCCGACCTCTTCCTGGGCCGTGCCGATGAAGATCAGGTCTCCGGCCGTCTGCAGGTTCGCCCGATCCAGGGCCCGGATCATCGCCAGCATGTTGGCCACCGAGGCCGAATTGTCGAAGATCCCGGGGGAGCGCAGGATCTCGCCGTCACGCTCCACCGAGACGTCGGTGTCGATCGGATGCACGGTGTCGAGGTGCGCGGCGAAGACGAGGGTGGGGCCGTCGCCGGTACCGCGGCGGACTCCGATCACGTTTCCGATCGCGTCGACCGATACCTCGAGCCCTTCGGCCCGCATCTGCTCGGCCACGTACCGGCCGCGCTCCTCCTCCATGCCCGATGGAGCCGGGATCTCGTTGATCCGGATCCACTCCTCGACCTGGTCGTCGAAGTTGGCTTCGATCCAGTCGAGCGCCTGACGGACCTGCGGGTGCTCCGCCACGCGGGGTGAGAAGGCGGACTCCCCGTGCGCGGGAGCCTGTGCGGAGAGGGGCGCGGTGCCGAGAAGCACCGCGGCGACGGTCAGGATGAAGCGGGATGTGGTCATGCTACCGAAAGTGCACCCCCGGGACCTCGAGATCAAGAAGGGAGGGGCCGACGGTCATGGCGGGCGCCGGGAGCTCCGGAACCTCGAAGCTGGAGCGGGTGTCCGGCGACGTCGACACGTTGCTGGCCAGGACGAACATGCCCAGCGCCAGCAGGGCGGTCAGGATGAGTGCGAGAACGGGTGGATGCGACTTCTGTATGACTCTCATGGGAAACTCCCTTTGGAACTGATTCTGCGGGGGCGGTGCCGTCGGACTCTCCGGTTGGGTCCGCCTCCTGTCTTCCTTACGGGAGCTGCCTTCGAATTTCTTCAGGTGGCGCCGATGCGAACACGAACGCCCGCCGGGGATGATCCCCGACGGGCGGTGTCACGTGCTCGCTGGACTTCGCGTCGATCAGAGCTCGATCGGGAGCAGGACGGTGTCGATGACATGGATGATCCCGTTCGAGGCCGAGATGTTCGCGGCCTCGATCGTGGCCTTGTTGCCCACGGCGGTGATCCCCAGGTCACTGTCGACCGCGAAGGTCGCGCCATCGAGCAGGGTGGTGATCGTGCGAAGCTGACGCGCGTTGGGCGGGACCACACTGTTGGCGGCCCGACGACCGTCGGTCACGTGGTAGCTGACGACGGCCTCGACCGTGCCGTCTCCGAGGAGGGCGTCGATCGCGGCGAAGGGGCCGCCCGCGGTGAACGCCTCGGCGGCATCGTCGTTTTCCAGGATCAGGGGCGTGACCGCCTCGACCAGGGCACCGAAGGCGGCGTCGGTCGGAGCGAAGACCGTGTACTGGTCATCGTTGAAGAGTCCCTCGATCAGGGCGCTCCCGGGGTTGGTCTCTGCGATGTAGAGCACCGCATCGAGCAGGAGGCTGAACTCCGCCTCCTCGGCTCCGGCGGCCGCGATCACGATGTCAGTGATCGAGGAAGCGGAAGGGGCGGGCGCGCGATTCGCGGCGCCGCGCTCTGCGGTCGCCTCGGGGGCGAGGGCGGGTCCCTCGGACGTGGTGGGCAGCTCCGAGCAGGCGCCCAGGGCGATCACGGCAAGGAGGGTCAGGATGCTGTAGCGCTTCATTTGGGTTCTCCAGACAATCTGGTGGACAGACTTGGGGTCGAACTGACCCCGGCCGTACAGGTTTTGTACAGGTTATCCCGAGAACCCGCAGGGTTTGTAAAGGTTCCTGTATAGGTTTTAGTGGACATTTTCTTGGGGCTCTTCAATTGCTTGCATCCGCGATTTTCACCCAAGGAGCCCGCAACCGGTGTCGTCCGAAACGCTCCAGTCGGTGCCCCCCGACCGCACCATACCGGCTGAGCCACCCTTTTCCTCGCCACCCGGCCCGTTTCGCCCGGAGCTGGAACCGAAAGTCCACACGCGTGGAGTCTCCGAAGAACGGTTGCGGAAATACGTGTCGTATGGGAGACAAGGTCCACAATCGTCGTTCGCCAGAATCGGCCGTTGTGGACTCAGGGGTCTATACGGAGACACAGAGCGCAAACGTCCACGAAAGAGCTTCGAGTGTGGAGAAACGGTTCCCCGCCCAGCCCCGAGACAGCCTGGCCGACTGGCCGGCGTGCTTCGGGGAGAGCTCAGAACCCGAATGCGTAGCCGAGCATCAGCGAGAAGGCCCGGTTCTTCACCTCGGGGCCCTCGTCGCCCTCACCGAGCCGACTGAGCCCCTCGATGAACCTTGCCTCGAGGGTGAGGTTGCCGATCCCCTCGAGGAAGCTCAGCCCCACTCCGCCTCCCAGAAAGAACCCCTGCTCGTACTCCCGAACCTTCGACTCGAACCCCTCGCGGGAGAGAAGGTCGTCGCAGCTCGGCTGGGCCCCACCCGCGCCGGCATCGACGGTGACCGAACACTCGAGGTTCCACCCGAACACCGGGCCTCCCATCAGGTAGGGGACGAGCCGGCCCATGGTCGGCAATCGGACACGGGCCGTGATCGGGATCTCGATGTACTCGAGGGCGACCTCGGCCGGACCCTCGAAGGATGGCGCCTCGCCGGTGGGGGAGAGCACGAAGGCGTCGGCACCTCTCTGCGCGTAGAAGATCTCCGGGCCCACCGAGACGGGTCCGACCGTGAGAAGGTCGTAGCCGGCGCCGAAGCTGAGGCCTGTGCGGTTCTCGGACTGCTCCACCCCTCCGCCGACGAGGTCGGTGAGGTTGACCCCGCCCCGGATGCCGAGCTGTGCCGAGGCCGGAGATGTCGACGCCAGAAGGAGGAGAACAAGGCCGAGCCCACTCAGTCCGGTGTTCCATCTCATAGGAGCCTCCTGATCCGGGTGTGATGGGTCGGCCGAGCCGCCGCCCCTCCGCCCTTGTTACAACCTGCCGCCCGTCTCGTCAAGCCCGCTCCGAGACGTGGCTTGCCGAATCCTGAATCGCGGGACTACTATGACGGCGGTCCCCCGTGCCCACCTCGTTCCCGGAGCTCGTCATGCACGGAGTTTCTGCCCCCTCGAAAGGGCTGCTCGCCCTTCTCCCGGCCCTTCTCCTGCTCGCTGCGCTCGCATCGCCGGCGAGTGCGCAGGACCGGAACATCCTCTACCCGATCGCCGAGATCGAGGCGAGGCTCCTGGCGCCGGAGCTCGTGGTCCTGGATCAGGACTATACGCGCCCCCTCGAAGGGGACCGCAGCCGTCGCGTCACCCTGGCGGATCCGGATGGGGGAGAGCCGTGGGAGGTTCACTGGAAGCCGGTCGGGATGGGGGCCGAGGGGTTCAACAACCAGCCCCGCTACGAGCTCGCGGCCTACCACTTCCAGAAGCTCTTCCTGGACGAATCCGACTACGTGGTGCCGCCCACCGTGCTCCGGGCGATGGCGATCGAGGAGTACCGGGAGATCCGGAGGGTCGAGGAGCCCACGATCCGCGGCACGCGATCGATCCTCTTCCTCCTTTCGTACTGGCTCCAGAACATCGCGGTCGACACGGTGGATCCCTTCGACCAGATGAGCTTCGACCGCCTCCCGTCGTATGCGTGGCACTGGGGCAACCTGAACGTCTTCACCCACCTGATCGACCACAAGGACGCGAATCACGGGAACGTCCTGGTCTCACTCGACGGATCCAACACCCGGGTTTTCGCGGTCGACAACGACGTGGCCTTCGCGGGCCGGACGGCCGAGGCGGGCAATCGCTGGAGCCGGCTCCTCGTGGATCGGATTCCGGATACCACGGTGGAGCGCCTGCGGGAAATCACCCTGCAGCAGCTCCACGAGGAGCTGGGCGTCGTCGCCGAGTTCCAGATCGTCGGGGGCTACCTGTACCCGATGGCACCGGAAGAGAACCTGCAGCCCGGGCGGGGCTTGAGGGTGACCGAAGATCGTGTGCAGTTCGGGCTGACCGAGGGCGAGATCCGGAACATCTATCAGCGGATCGAGCGGCTCCTGGAGCGCGTGGACCGGGGCCAGATCACGACCTTTTCCCGCGAGGGGTGACTCAGCCCTCGGGGTGCCCGACCTCGAGGGGCAGGGGAGGTCCCTCGGCCCGGAACCGTTCTCCGCGCCACCGTCCCTCCTCTTCGGAGCGGACCAGGAGGAGGATCTCGTCGCCGAGGGGGAGGGGGTTCGCAAGGATCATTCGCCCGTCATAGACCTCCCGGATCCCCGGCACGGGGGTGTGGCCCATGACGTGGATGCGGCTGTCGAAGTGCTCGAGCACCGAGTCGAGTTCGGCCGTAAGGGTGTCGGAGTCCGAGTACCCGCGGTACCAGAAGACGCTGCGGTCCCCCCAGAAGAAGTCGACCCGGCGGTTGAAGGTGATCGAGTCGATGTCGAAGAAGGCCGTGGTGTCGCCCCATCGATGGAAGAGGTCCTCGGCCATGTAGGCGGCGAGGGTGTCGCGGTGGGACTCGACGGTGAACGCCAGCTGGTCGCTCGAGACGCCCCCGTGCGCGAGGAGGATGTCGTCGACCTGGAGCATCGCCGGGGCTTCGGTGAGCCAACGGCCCAGGATCGACTCCCGGGGGTCGAACATGCGGTCGTAGCCGAGTCCGTACGAGGTCGCGAGCCACATCTCGCGGTAGTGCACGTACCGGAGGTCGCTCAGCATGACCATGATCTCGTGGTTGCCGAGCACGATGTGGACGCGGCCCCCACTCGCTTCGGCCTCGCGCTCGAGCCGGTAGAGGAACCAGAGGACCGGCGTCACCTCGGCCCCCCGCGACATCATGTCACCCAGGGCGACGAGGTGGCGCTCGCCCCCCGTCCAGCGGAGCTCCTCGTCGATCAGTCCCGCGTTCTGGAGAATCCCCACCATCTGGTCGTATTCACCGTGGATGTCGGCCATGACGAAGAGCGAGTCGACGCCGGTGATCCGGACCGGCCGTGGGTCGCGCTCGGCCAGGTGGATCCAGGTCCGGTGCCGGGCGTCGGCGTCGCCGTAGTGGAGCTGGATGGAGTCCTCGGCCGGCGTGGCGAAGGCGGACCGGTGCGAGGTCCATGCCTCGGTGGCGTCGCGGTGCACGACATCGCCCGCACCCGTGGTCACCTCGAGCGAGCCCTCCACCAGCGCGTCGGTCATCCAGCGGACCACGATCGAGTCGCCGACCTGGTGCACCGAGAGCCCGAATTCACCCGAGAGCCGGTAGTCCTGTGCCCCGGCCCGGACCTCGTCCGCTCCGCCGGCCGCCCCCGCGCAGGCGAGCAGCCACCCGAAGAGGGCGATGGTGGCCCCTCCCGCGATGCCGGATCGGGTCCAGGCGGCCGGTCTGAGGTTCGTTGAGAGGGCCATGAGACGATCCCGGAAGGGTGGGGAAGGGGTGACTCCGGTGTTACGGCGCGGGATCCGAGGGGGTTCCACCGGCATCCGATTCATCGGGAAGCTCCAGGGGAAGGGTCACCGTGAAGGTCGAGCCTCGCCCGGTTTCGCTGCGCACCGCGATCCGCCCTCCATGGCGATCGACGATCTGGCGCGATATGAGCAGGCCGAGCCCCATCCCCACGCGATTCCCCTTGGTCGTGAAGCCCGGCTCGAAGATCGTCTCCAGGAGCTCGGGGGGGATGCCGCGGCCGGTGTCGTGGATCTCGATGCGGACCCCCCGGTCGTCGGGCGCGGTGACGACCGTGATCGTGCCCTCGCCCTCGATCGCCTGGATCGCGTTCAGGAGCAGGTTCATGAAGACCTGGTTGAGCTGCTGCGGGAAGCATTCGATCGGGGGCAGCTCGGCGTACTCCTTCTCGATCCGGACGCGTCGCTCCATGCGGTGGCGAAGGAGGACCAGCGCGTTGTCGATCCCCTCGTGCAGGTCGAGCCGGTCGGTCTCGGAGCGATCCAGCCGCCCGAAGCTCCGCAGGCTGCCCACCAGCTCGAGCACACGGGTCACCGCCAGGTCGTTGACCTTGAGGATGCCGTCGAGCGCTCGCACGATCCGTCGCACCTCGGTCAGCTCCGTCTCGTCGACCACGTCGTCGGCAAGGATGTCCTGGAGCTTTCCCATTGCCCGCTTGATCACGTCGTGGTTGCTGGCGAGGGCACCGAGCGGGGTGTTGACCTCGTGGGC
Source organism: Gemmatimonadales bacterium (assembly GCA_007692605.1). GTDB lineage: Bacteria > Gemmatimonadota > Gemmatimonadetes > Longimicrobiales > Gaopeijiaceae > SLBA01. The sequence goes on along the minus strand of REBS01000111.1, from coordinate 41,440 downwards.
CACGCCGGCGACGAGCATCCCGAGGGTGGCGAGCTTGGCCGAGTTGACCGCATCTCCGATCTCGGTGGACGCGTCCGGACTCACAGGAACATCCGGATCAGGCGGCTGCGCACTTCGAGCAGCTCCCCGTTGGCCTGCTCCAGGGCGCTGATCCTGGCGTCGAGCTCGTTGACCAGCGACGAGCGTTCCATCCCGTTGCGGATCACCATCCGGAGGTGCTCGTTGTCCCATGGCTTCTCGAGGTAGTGGTAGAGCCCGGCCTCGTTGATTGCCCGGATCGCGTTTTCGACGTCGGCGTAGCCGGTCAGGAGGATCCGGGACACGTGAGGCTTCTTCCCGCGGACCTCCCTCAGAAAGCTGATCCCGTCCATGTCGGGCATCATGAAGTCGGCGAGCACCACGTCGATCCGCTCCAAGGCGAGGGCCTCGAGTGCGTCGTGCGGCGAGGTGAACTCGCGCACGGCCCAGGGCGTCTCGAGCTCCAGGAAGGTTCGCAGCGCGGTGAGCACCATCTCTTCGTCGTCTACGATCATGACGGTACCGGCGGTACGTTCGGACATCGGGCGCTCCAGGGTGGGGGTGGGTTCAGAGTACGAGGGAACGCAGCCGTCGGGCCAGTCCCTGCAGCATGCCGATCGCGAGCTCGGGGTGATCGGCGAGCAGATCCAGGAAGTCCTCGCGCCCGATCCGCAGGAGTCGGGTAGGGCGCGCCGCCGAGGCCTCGACCAGGCTCGGGACGTCATCGACGAGCGCCCAGGTACCGAAGGACTCGCCGTCGGTGAGCGAGAGCTCGCCCCCCGGACCCTTCAGGGTGACCTCGCCCCGGATCACGACGTACAGGGCGTCCGGGGGCTCCCCCTCGCGCACGAGGATCGTTCCCGTGTCCGCGTCCTCCTCCTGCGCAATCGATCCGAGGAGGGCCAGGTGGGCGCTTCGGGCGTCGCGGAGCACATCGACCTGCTGAAGGAGGAAGACGGTCTCGATGGGATCCATGCCGATGTCTCCGGTTCCGGGGTGAGGGGGGGAGTCGAAGCCGAGTTCAGCGCCCGCCCGCTGCGCGCACCGCGCGATCCAGCGGTCCTCGTCGGACGCCAGCCGACGAAGCAAGGTGGGCAGGTCCTCGTGGGTGGGGGCGGCCGAATCGGGGTCCAGGACCGGATCCAGCTTCCGGAAGTCGTGAAAGCCCACCGTGCTCTCGAGCCACTCGAGTGCGTTGGCTCGCGAGACGGTCTCTCCGCGAGTCATCGAGAGGAAGGCGCGGTGGATCGACTCCGGTTCGTGCAGGAGGCCGAGGCAGCGGAAGGCCTCTTCGCGCCGCTCCGCCCACGCCTCGCGAACCGCCTGCTGCAGGAGCCGTGTCGTCCGGCCCGCCGCCTCCTGCCCCTGCAGGCGGGCGTCCACCGATGCGAGCAGGGATGCCACCGTCACCGAGCGATCGAGCAGGCGGCGGACCGGGTCGGTGGGAAACTCCAGCTCGGGGTTTCTCGCCCGCAGCTTGCTCAACGCCTTGATCGCGCGGTGGTCCAGGATCTGGTCGGTCTCGGTCGCCATGACGGCGTCGATGAGCCCCCGGACCGTGGCCGGATCGGGGAGCCGGGCCAGGACGGAGGGGATGTGCCGCCGGACCGCCCGATCGGCGGCCTCGTCGAGGAGCGTCTCGATGAGCGCCGGCAGGACCCGCGTGCTCTGCATGGCGAGGGCGTCGCGGGCCGCCTCCCGGGTGCGCGGATCCCCCAGGGCCTCGATGAGGCGGGTGTGCAGCCCCGGGTCGCCGAGCATGCCCGCGCTTCGGAGTGCGGTCGAGACCACGGCGGGGTCGGAGTCCTCGAGGCAGTCCATGACGATCCGGATGGCGGAAGCGGGCTGGAGAACCCCGGCGACCAGTGCGCGCTCGATGCGCTCTTCGAGAGAGGAGCCCTCGTCCGCGATGCGACCGGAACTCGCGATCTCGTGTCGGACGTCGGCGAGCGCGTCGCCCTCGATCTCGTCGCGGGCCAGGCAAAAGAGGGTCGCGATCCGGATCGCCACGTCGTCGGAGTTCAGCAGCCGCCGGATGGTGTCGGTCTTTGATTCGCCGTCGGCGGCCACGAGCGCACGGACCGCCGCCTCGCGGACTTCGGGGTCGGCATCGCGCAGGCGGGCCTCGAGGCGTGCCGGATCGGCCTGCCCGGGAAGCCCTCTCAGAAGATCGAGCGAACGCCGCCGGATCGCGGCCGAGGGATGATCCAGAAGGGCCATCAGCTCGTCGGCCAGCGGCTCGGCGTCGCCCGTCGGGGCCTGGTCGAGGAGGTCCAGAGCGAAGGCCACCTGTCGCTCGTCGCCCGCGAGCGCGGTGCGCAGGACCTTGAGGGTGCTGGCGTCCTGCAGCGAGGCGAAGACCCCGTGCAGGCTGGCGAACCGGTTCTCGACCGCGCTGGCCAGGGAACGCACGTACTCGCGTCGGACGGCGAGTGCCATCATGATCCAGACGATCGAGAGAGCGCCGCCGACCCACGCCACCTGCTGGTACTCGATACGCGTCAGAAGGAGGAAGATGAGCAGGGCCGAGCCGACCTTTCCGACCCCCTTCTCGACCGCCACATCGATGTAGGCCTTGGCCTTGAGCTTGATCTCGTCGGGAACCGGCAGGTAGAGGATCTCGCGCCCGGCCCGCTCGGCCGAATAGCGGAAGCTGGTCTCGGCGCCCTTTGCCGCGACCGCGGCCCAGAGGCCCCAGAAGAGGACGAGCCCGACGTTGGTCAGCAGCATCGAGACCGGGAGGATCAGGACCACGAAGCCGACCCCCCAGCGCTGAAGGGGCTTTCGCATCAGGAGGAGGACGACGATGGGAAGCCACTGCGTCGCCGCGTTGAACTTGCCCTGAAAGGCGCTGATGGCGTCGCGGCTCTCGAAGACCTCCTTGGTGATCGTGTTGAACTGGTAGTCGACCAGCTGCTTGACCAGGATCGTGATCAGGACCAGCGAGGCGATCAGGATGACCTGGCGGTTTCCGAAGATGGCCCGGATCCCGAGACCCCCTCGGGCGACCGGGGCGCTGCGCCGGGACCGGGGGCGTTCGGGGACCATCCCCTCGATCGACCAGACGGCGGTCACAGCGACGCTGAAGACTCCGATGAGGCCGGCCGCCAGGAGGAGGAGGTTGGGGGTCCCGACCGTCTCGGCCAGGAATCCGGTGATTGCGCCTCCCGAACTCGCTCCCAGCGCCCCGCCCGCGATCACCATCGGGTAGGCGCGCTTCGCCAGCCGGGCGTGAAAGAAGAGCTGGGTCACCATGAACAGCTGGGTGACCAGCGCCGCGGCAAACAGGTCGTACCAGCCGTAGAAGACCAGCCCGAAGGCGGTGCTCCCCTCGACGTACAGGGCCCGGAAGACCAGCAGGTTCAGAGCGAAGAAGAGGGCCACGCCCGGGATCAGGCGACGCCAGGGCACGTGGTCCGAGAGCCAGTTCAGGAGCGGGACGAAGACGATCACCAGCCCGCTGATCAGGTACACCTTGTAGAAGTCGGTCTGCCCGAGACCGTCGAGTGCCAGTGCATTGCGAATCGGGCGGAGCATTCCGACCGAGAGGAGCACCAGGAAGTAGAGCCCCATCATCGCGATCATCGCGGCGACTCCGCGATGGCGGTCTTCGGTGGGCTGGAGTCCCTGGGCGTGGCTGGGAGTCAAGCGGGAGAATCCTGAGGGTGGGGGGGACCAACCGGATCGTGTCGAGCGAATATGCGCGGCGACCGCCGCGACCGCCAGAACCTTCGCGGATTCGGGTCAGTGCATCAATTCGATCTCGTCGCCCCGCAGGCGATCGGCGGATAGGTCGAGCCGGGGAAAGTCCTTGTCCTCGATGGCGGCCTCGCCCGCTCGGCAGTGGTCCAGGATCCCGGCCACATCGATGCCCAGGTACGCAGGGGCGTATGGTTCGAGGACGATGCGCGCCTTCCGGAGCTGGGCGCCCACCCCGTGGGCGTTGCCTCGCTGGACGTGGACGAAGGCGCTGGCGTAGAGGATCAGCCCGTGGTAGAACTCGCTCCGATGGGCTCGCCACGGGACTTCGAGGACCTCGTGGCTCTCCCAGAACTCGCGGGCGTTGAAGAGTTCGACGAACGTGCGAAGGGGGGCGGGGAAGGGGGTCACCGGCAGCCTGCGGGTCTGGGGTTCGGGGGGGGCCTCCCGTAATGTGCCCGGCGGGTGCCGGGAGCGCCAACGATTGCGGGAACCGATCCCTGGCTCCGGCGGTACCGCATCACACCTGAAGGTCGGCTGTCCCCACGATCCGGAGTCTGCCCATGATCGCTCGAGCCCTTTCTCCCGAACGCTCCCGGCTGGGCCTCTGGGCCCGGCTGCTCGTGGGATGCACGATCATGACCGCGGTCACGTTCCTCCTTTCGGTCCCGTTGTCCGGCCAGCAGGCAGCGATCCCGGCCGGGGCCGACGAGGCCACGGATCGCCTCGAGAGCTCTCCTCGGCACGGAGAGTGGGTGACGGTGCCGGCGGGCGACGGGGACGAGATTCGGGCCTGGGTGGTCTACCCGGAGCGGGCGGATCCCGCCCCCGTCGTCGTGGTGATCCACGAGATCTTCGGCCTCACGGACTGGATTCGTGCGGTGGCAGACCAGCTGGCGGCCGACGGGTACGTGGCGATCGCTCCGGATCTGCTGTCGGGGATGGGTCCCGACGGCGGGGGGACCGAGTCGGTCGATCAGCAGGGGGCGGTGGCGCTGATTCGGACCCTGGAGCGGCCCGATGCGATGCGCAGGCTGCAGGCGGCCGGTGCCTACGCCATGGAGCTGCCGGGCGCATCATCGACGGTGGCCAGCCTCGGCTTCTGCTGGGGGGGGACGGCCAGCTTCGACATGGCCACCCTCGGCTGGGAGGCGCTCGGGGCCGCGGTCGTGTTCTACGGCACCTCGTCCGAAGACGAGGCGCTGGGCCGCGTCGAGATCCCCATCCTGGGGCTGTACGGCGAGGATGACGCACGGGTCAACGTCACGATCGAGCCCGCCGCCGAGGTGCTGGAGGCTCGGGGGCAGCGCTTCGAGTACGAGATCTACTCGGGCGCGGGGCACGGCTTCCTGCGTCAGCAGGATGGTCGCGATGGTGCGAATCTGGCCGCCTCGGAGTCGGCCTGGCCCCGGGCGATCTCGTTCCTTCGGGAGGTGCTGGGGGGCTGAGGCGAGCCGCCTTCAGCCTCCTCCGGCGTCCGGACGGTAGACGATCTCCATTCGGAGGCCTTCCGCGTCCACCGGTGGTGTGGCGGGCAGCGTCTCGAGTCCGGAAGGCCCTCCCTCAGCGGTGAGGGCGGCGGCGAGGGCGTCGAGGATGTCGTCGCGCGCCACCTCGCGGCGCAGCCACCGCCGGTGCGCGTCGTCGACGATCGCGTCGGCGCGGAGGTCCGTGCGCCGGAGGATCTCCAGGCGTTCCCGAACACCCTCCCGGTACTTCTTTCCGTGGCGAAGTGGATGCCCTCCGTTCAGGGCTCGGAAGAGGACCTCGGGGTGGACCTCACGCACGGTCCGTCGGATTGCGCCCCGGTCCGGGGTGGATGCGAGCATCAGCCGATCGACCTGGCGGATCTTCGGTGTGATTCCCCAGGACTGGATCGACAGCCCCCGCCCGGATCGCTCCCGGTTGATCCGGCTGGCTTCGGCGTGGCTCGAGGCCGAGAGCGCCGCGCGACAGGGGGCGGGAAAGACGCTCGAACCCCGGGGGTGACCCAGGAGCCGCCGCGCCTCGCGATCGCAACTCCGCTCGTCCGGTCCTTCGTCGCGGAGCCCGATCGGGATGTCCACCAGGATCAGCGACGCCGTGCGGTGTGCCGCCCACAGTTCGGCGAAGTCCGGGTAGACGTTCGTTTTCCATGCCCCGCTCCCGCTCAGGGAGACGGCGAACCACCCGCTGCGGCAGCCGTCGACGCCGACCACCTGCATCCCATCATCTTCCTTCCGCTCACCCATGGACCCGCCGTGCGTCTTTTGCCATCTTATCCGGCTGTGTCGGCTTCGATCCGGCACCTGAGTCCTCGGGAGCCCGGTGCTCCCGTCAACCAGAACCGAAAGAACGAGATTCGATAGATGATCTACTCCATTGGCATCCTGGCGTTCGGCCTGATCTTCTCCGCTCCCGGCTGGGCGGTCGCGCTCACCAACGTGGGTGAGCCCGCGATGTGGGCGGGGATCGCCGCCGGCACCCTGGCCTACATCCCCTTCATGGCCACCGCCTGCTTCCCGCGCGCGATCGAGTCGGTGGTCGCCGAGCACTGAGCCGGGACGATCGGGTCGGGATCGTTCAAGGTTGTAGGGTGTCTACAGGTGCCACGCGCAGGACCGTGATTCCCGAGTCCACCCCGATACCGACCATGAGACCACTCCGGCTGTCGACGATCGCCCTTTTCGCCCTCTTGTTCGGCGCACCGGCGGTTTCTGCACAGTCTGCACATGATGGCGCATCCGACCCGGACGACGGGTTGATCCGGATCGCCCTGCAGGCGGGCCACTGGCGCTCGATCGAGGCACCCGACGAGCTGGCGCGGATCCGCTCGAACGGGACCCGGGGCGGTGGGAAGGAGGAGTGGGAGGTCACCCTCGACATCGCCGAGCGTGCCGCGGAGCTGCTCCGGGCTCGCGGGTACGAGGTCGAGATCCTGCCCGCGACGGTGCCGCCGGGGTATCGGGCCGACCTGTTCATCGCGATTCACGCCGACGGCTTTCACAGCCCGTCGGCCTCGGGATTCTCGGTCGCCCCACCCCGGCGGGACGCCACCGGCCGTGCCGCAGCCTTCGCCGAAGTCCTGGCCGGCAGCTATCGCGAGGCGACCGAACTCCGGCACCGGGTCGCAACGCGGCGGATGCAGGGTTACTACGCCTTCAACTCCCGCCGGTACCATCATGCGCTCGACCCCTCGACGGTGGGGGTGATCATCGAGACGGGATTCCTGACGAGTCCCCTGGACCGCGAGATCCTCCTGAACGCACCCGATCGGTCGGCCCGAGGGATCGCGAACGCGGTCGAGCGCTTCCTGCCCATCCCCGCGGTGGGGGCGAACGACTCCCCGTGATCCGGCGTCAGGCCTCCGCCATGCGGAAGAAGGTCTCCAGGTTTTCGAACGGCGTCTGAAGGTTCGGTGAGAGCCGCGCGCCGTCGATCCCGAGGGTCGGGATCGGTCGAAAGACGAGTCCGGCCTCCTCGTAGAGCCGACGGGACCGCTCGGCGCTGGGGCGTCCCTCGGCCTCGACCGTGAAGAGTGCCCCCGACAGCTCCCAGGAGGGGGCGCAGGCCGGGCGTGGCGTCGACCCGCTCCCGGCCCCGGCGCCAGACCGCCTCGTGGTGCGGCACCCGCGCCTCCATCAGGATCTGCGCCTGGAAGGCGAGCGCGTCTCCGAGTGCCATCACCTCGGGTCGGTTGCGGGTTCCGTAGTCCTCGAACCTTCGGACCGTCCCTGCCGCGCCCGCCTGCCCCGAGCTGACCCACATCGGGGTGAGGAGCTCCTGCAGGTCGCTCCTCAGGTACAGGAGCCCCAGCCCCTTCGGATACTGGACCCATTTGTGGGGGCTCGCGGCGTAGAAATCCACCCCCGAGGCCCCGACATCGACCGGGACCAGCGAGAGCGACTGCGCCCCGTCGACCGCCACGAATTCGACCCCGGCCTCGTGCGCGGGGTACCGACCTCGCGCAGGTGCAGCGCGACCACCTCGTCGGCGTCCAGCGACGGCAGCTCGCGGACCGGGAACTCGAAGCGTCTGACCTCGAAGCCGCGCGAACGAGCCAGGTGCAGCCAGGGATTCGACTCGCAGATGCGCAGGTAGCGAATCTGCGGGTCGAGCAGGTACTCCTCGACCTGGGGAAGTCTTCCGGTCGAGACGCGGCGAGCCGCCAGTGACTCGGCCAGCCGCTCGATCGGGGATCGTGATCCGGGCTCGAGAGTAGGATTCCCGGGGGAGCCACGGACCCGCGAACGCACGGAAGGGAGGCACCATCAAGATCTTCGGAGAGCACGACGACGAAACCCTCGCGCAGCTCGAGGACGTCGCGTCCCGGGCGGAACGGGTGGCGCTGATGGCCGATGGGCACCTCGGCTACATCATGCCGATCGGGGGCGTGGCCGCGTACCGGGACCGGGTGCCGGTCTCGGGGGTGGGATTCGACATCGCCTGCGGAAACGCCGCCATCCGGACGGATCTTCAGGCGACATCCCTTCCCGATCTCGAGACGGTGGCGGACGCGATCGAGGCTTCCCTGGCCTTCGGTGTGGGGAAGTCGAACGAGGCCTCCGACGCCCCGCAGGACCATCCGCTCTTCGAAGACGAGGCGTGGGCCGCCGTCCCCCGTCAGCACCGGAGCCAGTTGCGGGCCAAGGCGCGCGAGCAGTTGGGCACGGTCGGGAGCGGGAACCACTACGTCGACGTCTTCGCCGATGATCGGGAGCAGGTGTGGGTCGGCGTCCACTTTGGATCGCGGGGCTTCGGACACACGGTGGCCTCGGGATTTCTTGCGCTCTCGAAGGGCGAGTCGTGGGACTCCCGGGTGAAGCCGCACGAAGGGATGCTCGAGCTCGACAGCGAGCTGGGGCACGACTATTGGCAGCTCATGACCCTTGCCGGAGAGTACGCCTACGTTGGTCGCGAGTGGGCGGCCCGGAAGGTGGTCCGGATCCTGGGGGGGCAGGAGGAGGAGCTGGTCCACAATCATCACAACTTCGCATGGAAGGAGGAGCACGACGGGCAGGAGTACGTGGTGGTCCGCAAGGGAGCGACCCCCGCATGGCCGGGTCAGAAATCCTTCGTGGGCTCGACGATGACGGAGCCCTCGGTGATCCTCGAGGGAGCCGAGGCGCCCGAGGGCTCCGATGCCCGTCGCCTTCAGCGCGAGGCGCTCTACTCCACCGTTCACGGGGCCGGACGGGTGATGGGGCGTCGACACGCCAAGCGGACGCTCGCCTCGTCCGATGTCGTGGAGCGGATCCGGGAAGCCGGTGTCGTACTCCGCGGGGGAGGCCTCGACGAAGCACCGCAGGCGTACAAGCGGCTCGACGAGGTCCTCGGGCATCAGGGGTCGACGGTCGACGTCGTCGACGTCCTGCATCCGCTCATCGTATGCATGGCGCCCGACCGATCCCTGAAGGGCGGCTAGCCCCCCCGACGGCCGGAGCGCCTCAGTCGTGGCGCATTCCCGGCCAGAGGGCCAGGTTCCTCACATGGACTTCGGTGTCGACCGAGTGGCCGAAGATGCCGACCCTCCAGAGGACCTCGGGGTCGTTTCGCAGGCGCACCGGGAACCGGCCGACGAACTCTCCGTTCAGAAACGCGGTGATCTCTCCGTCGGCGCGCAGCTGGATGGCCAGGTGGACCCAGTCGTCCGACGGGAGGTGGTCACCGACATCGATGGGGATTCCCCCCATGAGGTGGTTCGTCCAGAGGGCCTCTTCGGGGTCGAACTGAGCCAGATTTCGTCCCGGGTATCGGAAACAGACATACTGGCGCAGGGCCAGGTCGAACCACTCGATCGTCTCGTCGGTTCTCGGGGGAAGCTCCGATTCCATGAGGCAGAACCGGACGTCCTGGCGGTCGATACGGGTGAGTCGGAGGCGGAAGTCGATCTCGGCGGTCCCGCCTTCGGTGAGGCTCTGCGGCTCCCGCTGGATCAGGCCGTCGGTGTAGCGTCCGTCCCCCCGGAGTCTGAGGACTGGATTCTCGTCGAGCGTCGCGGGCACAGGGGTGGGGTACCCCACCCGCTGCCATCGGTCGGGGTCGATCCGCTCGAAGCGATCCTCCACGATCGTGCCCGAGCGCTCATCACCACCAACCACGATCGCGAACTCGGCGGTCATCCATCCATCCCAGGTCGCGCGAATCGTCGCTTGTCCGGGACTGTTCGCGAAGACCCTCCCATCGTCGGCGACCGAGGCCACGGCGGGCTGGTTCGACTCGAAGCTCGCGGTGACCTCACGAAGGGATCCGTCCGACTGCTCGAGACGAGGTGCCAGCGGTAGAATCTCCCCCCAGGACAAGACGATCGGCTCATCCGGCTCATCGAGGAGGTGAAGCCGTTCGGGAATCGCCGAGGGTTCCTGGCCCCGCCAGAAGATCCTCGCGCTCCGGTCCAGGGGGACCGGGAGATACTCCGTCTTCCCGGTCTCTCGATCGAGGACCACATGCGACACTCCCATGTCCGTGATCGAGGAATAGGCGACGAATCGACCGTCCGGGGAGCAGGCGAAGTGCGGTCCGGGGAGCCCGACGGTGGCGAGGGTCCGGGAGAAGTCCGTTTCGAAATTAAGGATCTCGAGTCCCGTTCCCTCGGGATCCAGTGTCAGGTGCAGGAGCTCGTGGGCGCTGCCGCACCAACGCAGCGTACCGGCCACGGGGTGCGGCTCCGAACGAAGGAGGGTGCCGTTCGGGCTCAGGATGAACAGGCTGTCTGCGGTCGAAGCCGCGATCCTTCGCCCGTCGGGGGAGACACTCGCGGAGTTTCTTATGCCGAATCGGTCGAGGAGACGAGTGGTCTCGCCGGTCTCCAACTCCATCCGATACAGGTATCGCGTATACACGGGTGAATTCCGATCCTCGGAGCTATAGAGGATCGACCGTCCATCCGGAAAGGCGTCGGCGAAGAAGTCATCGCCTTCGGTACGCACCACCGTCTGCGCGGAATCGGTGCCCGTGCTCATGATGATCCACGGCGGATCCTCGACCGTGGTGCCCCGGATGAACCAGGCCAGCTTCCCGTCGGGGAGCCGGTGGACCCCCTCGGTGGTCGACTCCCGCAGCTCCGGCTCCGCCACCGGAGTGACCTCCCACTCCGAGGGGTGTCCGTGGTCGGGATGGACCGCCAGCGCCTGATCCTCGTAGACCAGGAAGATCGATCCCCCCCCGCCGACCGGTGCCGGGCTCTCGCCCCGGGCCAGCGGTCCGCCGAGCGTCGCGGCCGCGGCCATCACGAGGAGCACCGATGCGGCCGACCCGATCCACCAGAGACTCCTGCGGGATTCGGGCTTCGGGTCGGGGGTGCCCACTCGTGCGAATCGGTCCCGAGCCGTGGCCTGGATCTCGTCGTGGCTGAATCCCAGCGTGTCGTCGCGTGTCCAGCTCAGGACCCCTCGCTCGAGCAGGGCATGCAGCGAGGCCGAGAAGGTGGCCGAATCGAGGCCCGACCGCTCCTGGAGCACCCGTGGGGGAAGGGGACGATGCGCAGCGACGAGTACCTCGAGGATTCGGACCGAATCGTCGGTCAGGCCCTGCAGCTTCAGATCCAGGAGGCCTCGAACGGAGCTCGGAAGGGGGAGGTCGTCGGGGAAGCGGTCCACGTGCAGGACCCACTCTCCCGCCTCGTCCGGCTCGATCACTCCGCGCTCGTGAAGCGTCTGGAGCACCTCGACCAGGAAGAGGGGGTTGCCGCGCGACAGGAGGCAGATGCGGTTCAGGATCCCACCCACACCGGATTCCGGGCTGAATTCGGCCAGCAGGCTCACCGCCTCCCGCACGTCGGCCTCGGACAGCGGGCTCAGGTCGACCCGGATCAACCCGTTTCCTTCGGAGAGGAGACGGACCGCGCGGTCCAGATGGGCGTCGTGCCCCTCGGACCGGCAGGTGAGAAGCGTCAGCACGGGCTCGCGATGGAGTCTCCGGACGGTCCTGAGGATCACCGAGCGGCTCTTGACGTCTGCCCATTGCAGGTCGTCGAGCGAGAGGACGAGTGGGGCATCATCGGTGACCGCGGCGAGCAGGTCGTGCAGGGCCTCGGCGATCGCCGCGCCGGTGGGCTCCCCCAGGATCACGGGCCCCGGGTCCGGTGGCGCGCTTCCCCCGGGGCCATCCACTCCGAGTCCCGGGAGGAGCGTCCGAAGAATCCGGTCCGAGTCCCGGCCGATCCCGGCGGCGCCCGAAAGCTTCAGGAGCTGCCGGAGCACGTTGTTCAGGAAACTCCAGTCCAGGGTGTCTTCGCCATTCTGCGCCTTGACCCGCACCGTCCGGGCGCCATCGGCCGCGGCGTACGTGGTGACCTGCTCGGCCAGTCGGGACTTGCCGATTCCGGCCTCACCGGTTATCAGCGCCCGCTGTGCCTTTCCCGTCCGGGCCACACGCCAGGCCTGCACGAGAGCCGTATACTCCGAGGTTCGCCCGACGAACTCGAGCGTCACGGTATATGGGTCGGCGGCGCCCTCGTAGGGCCTCCTGCGCAACTGCCGGAGGTTGAAGGCCCGCCGATCGGCCTCTTCGAGGGTCGATGGATCCTCCGAAAAGTCATCCCTGACCCTCAGGATCTCGATGTCGGCCCGCTCGAAGTCTTGCTCCACGATGATCTGGTCGATCAGGGCCAGACGGATCGAGGCGCGGTAGGGCTGGACCCGGGCTGCGGCCTCGAGGAGGAGCATCCGGTCCGCGAGGTCCGAGGTCTGATGCGCCCACTCGAAGAGGGAAGAGGCCACGATCTGCTCCGCTTCGGTTCGGACGCGATCGGTCCATCGCTGCCATTCCGGAAGCTCCGGGAGCACGAGATAGTGGAAGGGCGGCTCACGCCAGATTGCCTCCAGGGTCTCGGGCGATGCCGGCCGGGGGGGATTTCGGGTCAGCGTGCGCAGGTCCGACGTGATTCGCTCGGAGGCCAGCTGGACCGGGTCGTCGGAGACGAAGAGCTCCCCGCCGAGATGCTTCCTGAGGAGCCAGAGCGCCTGCCGCAGGGACGCGCGAGCCTTCCTGGGGGTGGTATCGGGCCAGAAGAACTCGGCCAGCGTCGCGCGGGGGACCGGCTCTTCCTGGAGGTGGAGGTACGCCAGAAGCGCCAAGGGTTTTCCGATCGGTATCGAGAGCTCGACTCCATCGTTGTCGAAGATCTTCGGTGGGCCGAGGAGCTGCAGGCGGATCGGGTATGACGGCATCACGGGGCCATGCGTTGGATGAACAGGAACGTGGACGGTTCCGGGTGGCAATGTTGCGTGACATTTCCGGTCCGTGCACCTGCATAGTGATGCGATGACGGAAATGATGCCAGTGGTGGGCGGGCATTGCTGGACTGCCCTTGCAGGACGGAATGTCACATCCCAAGTTGAACAGGTGGGGTGATCTTCGAGAATCCGCTCGTCGTTCTATGCGGTTTCCCTCGTCGAGAAGACTCCGACTCCCGGTGTTCCTGGAGGTTCGATGTCTGAGGAGGAATCCCCGACGAACCTGATTCGCCTTCGTGCCGCCGTCGAGTCGGCCCCCAGCGGACTCCTGATGGTGGAATCGACGGGGCGGATCGTGTTGGTCAACCGCGAGATCGAACGGCTCTTCGGGTATCCGCGCGAGGAACTGCTGGGTCAGTCCGTTGACCTCCTTGTGCCGGATGCCCTTCGGGGTGGCCACCACGGGTTCCGCGGCGAGTTCTTCGAGAACCCACAGATCCGCGCGATGGGAGCGGGTCGGGACCTTCACGGACAGAGGAAGGACGGCGCTCGGGTTCCCGTCGAGATCGGGCTCACGCCCGTGGCGACCGAGGAAGGGCTCTTCGTCCTGGCGTCCGTGGTGGACATCACCGCCCGTCAGCGGGCGCAGGCCCGCTTCGAGGCCGCCGTGGAGTCATCTCCGGCCGGCATGGTCATGGTCGACGAGGCCGGAAGCATCGTCCTGGTGAATCGCGAGGTGGAACGGATGTTCGGGTGGGATCGGGAGGAGCTCCTGGGGCGGAAGCTCGAGATTCTCGTTCCGGAGCGTTTTCGGTCGCACCATCCCGGCTTCCGGTCCGGATTCTTCAAAAGCCCGGATACCCGGCCCATGGGCGCGGGGCGAGACCTCTACGGGCTCCATCGGGACGGAACCGAGATTCCCGTCGAGATCGGCCTCAACCCGATCGAATCCGAGGAAGGGGCCTTCGTACTGTCGTCGATCGTCGACATCAGCGAGAGAAAGCGCGAGGAGGCGGAGCGCGAGGAGCTCGAGCGGCAGCTCCGCCACGCCCAGAAGATGGATGCGGTCGGGACTCTGGCGGGCGGGATCGCCCACGATTTCAACAATATCCTGGGAGCGATCCTGGGCTTCGCCGAACTCCTTGAAGACGCGGTGGATGGGGACCAGGCCCGACAGGATCTCGAGGAACTCGTGGCCTTCACCCTGCGAGGAAAGAGTCTGATTCAGAAGGTACAGGCCTTCGGCAGGCGCCAGGAGAGGGAGCGGAGGCCCATGGCGCTCGATGGCCTCGTGGGCGAGGTGGGAAGCTTCCTTCGGTCTAGTCTGCCTCCGAGTATCGATATCCGGACATCGGTCGCGCCCCGGACCCCCCGAGTCCTTGCGGACCCCGCGGCGATGCATCAGGTCCTGATGAACCTGGGGATGAACGCCGCGCAGTCGATGAGCGAGGGAGGGACCATCAACATGGAGCTCACGCCTCTCTACGTGTCGGACAGCCGGGCCCGGGCGCATCCGAGTCTCAACGAGGGTCCCCATGCCCGGGTTTCGGTTCGGGATACCGGTTCCGGGATCGAGCCCGAGATCCAGAACCGGATCTTCGAGCCATTCTTCACCACGAAGCCCCCGGGTCAGGGGACCGGACTCGGCCTTGCGATCGTGCACAGGATCGTTCGGGAACACGGGGGGGCCATCGAGCTCGAGAGCGCTCTCGGAGAGGGGACGAGCGTCCGGATCCTCCTGCCCGCGGTTCTCACTGATGAGGGGGAGCACCCGGACGCAGGGGTCGACGTACCGAGGGGTGGCGGACGGCGGATCCTGCTGGTCGACGACGAGCCAGGACTCCTGAAGATCGGGAAACGGCAGCTCGAGAAGCTCGGCTACACGGTGGTCGTCGGCCGGGACGGCGACGAGGCCCTCGGGATCTTCCGGTCCGACACGCGAGGCTTCGATGCGGTGGTCAGCGACTACCTGATGCCGACGATGAACGGGCTGGAGCTGGCCGAGGCCCTGACCCGAATCGACCCTGAGCTCCCGATCGTCATGCTGACCGGATTCATCGACAACCTCGAGGGTGACACCATTCGAGCCGCCGGTGTCGGCCTGGTCATTCGAAAGCCCGCGACGATCGCCGAACTCGGAGCGGCGCTGGCAACGGTCCTGAAGGGAGCGTAGCCCCTCAGCCCCAGCTCAGATCGTGCTTCGAGATCGGGAGCGATCGGATCCGGTGGCCCGTGGCCGCGTGGATCGCGTTGCAGAGGGCCGGGATCGCGGGGGGAAGCGGAGGCTCACCCAGTCCGGTCGGCGGATGGTCGGTCGTGACGAAATGGACCTCGACCGGGGGCGCCTCCTGGATCCTGAGGAGGGGGAAATTGTGGAAATTCCCCTGAACGGCGCGGCCCTCCTGGATCGTGATCTCCTGCGCCAGGGCCTGCGACAGCCCTTCGAGCACTCCCCCCTGGGACTGATGCTCCGCGAAGCCGGGGTTGATGATCTGGCTCCCCACGTCTCCCACGGCCCAGACCCGGTCGATCCGCAGGTCACCGGCTCGGCTGACGGTCACCTGCACGACCTCGGCGAAGTATCCCCGGTGACTGAAGTGGAAGGCGACCCCCTTTCCGGTTCCTGCGGGGAGGCCTTGGTCGTGCCATCCGGAGACTTCGGCGACCCGCTCCAGCACCCGGCGGGCTCGCACGGGATCCTGGCCCGGGTCCTCCCCCTCGTGGGCGAGCATGTCGAGACGGAACTGCAGGGGGTCCGCCCCCGCGGTCTCGGCCAGTTCGTCGACGAAGCACTGGTACACGAAGGCGAGACCGTTGCTGCCGGGCGCCCGCAGCGCTCCGGTCGGGATGCCGAAGGGGATCAGGGAGCTCTCGAGCCGGAAGTTCGGAACGAAGCCCGCCGGGAACTCGTTCGGGGAGACGCCGGCGCTCGAGGCGAAGCGCCCGTCGGAGCCGAAGGAGACGAAGTGGTTGTGCCATGAGGTCAGTCGCCCCTCGGAGTCGACACCCCCACGCATCCGATGGAACCCTGCGGGACGATAGAAGTCGTGCCGCATGTCGTCCTCGCGGGTCCACAGGAGCTTGACCGGCTCCTCGATCTCGACGGCGATCCGGGCGGCCTCGACCATGTAGTCGTTCGAGAGGCGGCGACCGAATCCTCCCCCGACACGGAAGAGGTGGATGGTGATGTCGTCAGGGTCGAGCTCGAGGGTGCTGGCGACCAGGTTCGCCCCATTCTGCGGCGTCTGCGTCGGGGCCCAGATCTCGAGGTGTCCGTTGCGGAAGTGGGCCGTGCAGTTCTGCGGTTCGAGGGGGGCGTGCGCCAGGAAGGGGTATTCGTAGTCGGCCTCGACCACCGCCGCCGCCGATGCCAGGGCGCCTTCGACATCGCCATCGCCCCGAAGCTCGCGTTCGGCCGGCTGCCCGAAGAGCTCCCGCGAGGCCTCCCTGAAGCCATCGCTGCTCTGCGAGGCCGTGTCGCCCTCGTCCCAGGTGACCTGAAGCGCATTTCGGGCCGTGCGCGCCTGCCACCAGCTCTCGGCCACGATCGCAACCCCATCGAGCAGCCCGTTCAGGGCCTCTCCACCCTCGACGACGAAGGCGTAGCGAACCCCCGGCATGGCGCGGATCTCGTCGAGGTTGGCATCCACGACCCGGCCGCCGAAGACCGGACACTTCTGAAAGTGTGCGTAGAGCATGCCGGGGAGGGTGAAGTCGATCCCGTACTGCGGGAGCCCGGTCACGATCGCGTGGTTGTCGACCCCCTTGACCGTGGTGCCGATGATGCGGAAGTCCGCGGGATCCTTGAGCGGGACCTCGTCCAGCTCCGGCGCGGGCATCGAGGCGGCCTGTCCGGCCAGGTCCCCGTACGGGAGCGCACGGTCGCTGGGGTCATGATGGACCACTCCGGCCTCGGTCCGGCACGTTTCCGCGGAAACGCCCCAGCTGCGGGCGGCCGCGGCCACGAGCATGGCGCGACCCGCGGCACCGACCTGGCGCATGGGAAGCCAGTTCTGAGGGGTGGCGTTGCTCCCCCCCGCGAACTGGCCCTGGAAGGCCGCGGGATCGAAGGAGGCCTGCTCGACCGTGACCTGCTCCCAATTCACGTCGAGTTCCTCTGCGATCAGCATGGGGAGCATCGTCTTCACCCCCTGGCCGATCTCGGGGTTCTTCGCCTGGATCGTGACCGAGCCGTCGGGGCCGATGCGGATGAAGACGTTCAGTTCTGCCGTGGATCCGAGGGGGCCGGGGTCGGAGAGGGCGACGAGCCCCGAGGTGTCGAGGTGGGCGGCGATGAGCAGGCCGCCCCCGGTGATCGCGGAGACGCGCAGGAAGTGGCGGCGGGTCATGCCGGAGGTGGGGGGTGTCATCGGGCCTCCTCGACGTCTTCGACATCGGCCGCGGTCGTGCCCGATGCCTGGTGGATCGCCCGCCGGATCCTGAGGTAGGTTCCGCATCGGCAGAGGTTGCCCGCCATCGCCGCATCGATGTCCGCGTCGGTCGGGCGGGGGTTCTCCTGCAGGAGTGCAGCCGCCGACATGATCTGCCCGGCCTGGCAGTACCCGCACTGCGGCACATCGAGCTCCTTCCATGCCTCCTGAAGGGGGTGGGTGCCGTCGGGAGAGAGCCCTTCGATGGTGAGCACCTCACCATCTTCGACCGATGCGACCGGGGTGGCGCAGGAGCGGGCGGGCGACCCGTTCAGGTGCACCGTGCAGGCTCCGCACTGGGCGATCCCGCACCCGAACTTGGTCCCCTTGAGGTCGAGCACGTCACGAAGGACCCAGAGCAGGGGGGTGTTCGGCTGGACATCGACCGTGGTCTCCCGGCCGTTGACTCGGAAGCGAATGGGCATGGTCGGCGCTGCTCCTTCTCGAAGGGGACTGAGGTCCCGTCAACGTACGGTCCGATCGCCGGGGGCGCCACACGACGCGTCTCAGCGCACGATCATCACCGGGGTCGAGCCGCCCACCAGCAGCTCGGGAAGGCGTCCCGGCCCATGGCGGACGCCGCCATAGGGATGCCCGCCCCTGGACGCGCCGGAGGCGACGGTCAGCGACTGCGGTTTGCACGTGGCGGAAAAGGAGAGGCTCTTCGTGGGTGGATCGAAGAGCTCGGGTTCGGGAAAATGGATCTGGACCTCGTCGTCGGTGAGGTTCTCCCAGACCACGGTCCCTCCCCGGGGCACGACCACGCGCCCGGGCTCGACGCGCGCCTGACCGTCGAGGTACTCGTAGATGTAGACGGTGACGGTCTCGGTTTCGGCTTGTGGCTCCATGGGTGCGACTCCTTGGGTGGGTGGAAATGGGTCAATTGGCCAGCTCGTCCCGCATGCGCGGGTCCTCGCGCAGATCCTCGAGAGCCCCGGACTGCTCGAAAAGCTGAGGGGGATATCCGTTCCGGAGGGCTTCTCCGATCCAGCGGATGGCGTCTTCGCGGTCCCCGATCTGCTCGTAGGTCTCTCCGGCTCGGAAGAGGACCTCGACGTGCCCCCCCGCGACCTCGAGGGCGTCGGCGAGCAGCGCCCGGCTTCGGGACGGCTCGTCCAGATTGGCGTGGGCGGACGCCAGGTAGAGCATGATGTCGGGGTTTCGCGGATTCACCTCGAGCGCCGATCCGCCGAG
This sequence comes from Gemmatimonadales bacterium, assembly GCA_007692605.1. Lineage (GTDB taxonomy): Bacteria > Gemmatimonadota > Gemmatimonadetes > Longimicrobiales > Gaopeijiaceae > SLBA01. The sequence continues at coordinate 22,944 of REBS01000111.1, read as the reverse complement.
CTCCAGGACCCGCCGGAAGGCGTCGAGGGCCCGGGACTCCTCGTCGGGAACCTGCCGGTAGGTCGACGCCAGGTGCCCCCACAGGGCGAAGTTGCGCTCGTTCAGCTCGAGCGCGGACTCGAAGGCGCGAGCCGCCTCCCCGTAGCGGCCCTGGTGATAGTGGAGGGTCCCCAGGTTCGAGAACCCCACATCGGTGGGGCCGAGCTCGAGGGACCGGTTGAAGGCGACCTCGGCCTCCTCCAGACGACCCAGGTAGAAGTGGGTGGCTCCCAGGTTCGTCCAGCCCCTGGCGTTGTCGGGGGTCACCTCGAGCACCTTCTGGAACTGCTCCAGCGCCTCCTCGTGCCGGGCCCGTCGGTTGTAGAAGGTGCCGAGCGCGTTGTAGCCGATCCAGAGGTCGGGGTTCAGTTCGATCGCGAGTTTCAGCTTCTCCTCGGCACGCGACGGCTCGCCGAGATCCCCCCAGGTCTGACCGAGCGCCGTGAGGGCCTCTCCGGAAAAGGGTTCGAGCTCCACCGCGCGCCCCAGGGGCTCCAGCGCTTCCTGATGCCGACCGGTCGCCGCAAGGGTCAGTCCCAGCGTGAGGTGCGCCACGGCCAGGCGATCGTCGAGTGCGAGGGCGCGTTCGACCGCCTCGCGGCCGAGCTCCAGCTCCCGGGGGTCGAGGGTCAGCTGGTACCGCCTGAGATGGGCCTTGCCGAGTCCCGAAAGCGCCAGGAGGTATTCGGGGTCCCGGTCCAGAGCCCGCTCGAAGAGCCGGATCGCTTCCTCGACGTTCTCGAGCCGCTCGAACCGCTGGAGGTGCCCCGAGGCGCCCACCTGATCGGCGTAGGCCTCGGGGTTCTGGGTCGCCCCGGCCGTGAGCGCCGCCCGCTCCCAGTCTTCGAGTTCGACATCGAGCAGGTCCTGGAAGGCGCTCAGGATTCCGTTCTGGATGGCCATCGGGTCGGAGAGGGGCTCGTCCAGCGCCCACCGGCGGCGCAGTTCCACCCGCTGGGCGTCGACCAGTTCGGCCTCGACCCAGATCGAATCCCCGTTGAAGCGAAGCGTGCCCGTAATCGCCAGGTTGGCGCCGAACTGCTGGTGGGCCTGCGAGGGTGCGGACACCCCGGCCTCGCGGATCTCGACCTGCGGGATGACCGAGAGGGTCCCCCGGAGCCCCTCGAACTGGCTGAGCCGGTCGGAGAGGTTCGCGGCAAGCCCACGAGCGAAGTCGGCGGTCTGGGCGTCGCCCCCGATCGCACGGAAGGGGATCACGGCGATGCGCTTGTCCGTGGGGAGGGCGGTCCAGCCGTTACCGGGAGCCGCCACCTCGACCCGGTCCTGCTGCAGCACGAACCACCCCGCTACCGAGCCCAGGGCGAGGACCCCGAAGATCACGATCAGGTGCGTGGCCCGGAGTCGGCTTCCGGCCAGGCGGTCCCGGAGCCCACCGCCGTCGCCTCCGCCCCCGAGTACCCAGGTGATCGCCACCGCGAGTGGGAGGCCCACGAAATGGAAGGCGAGAAGGCCGAGGAACGCCGCGTGGGGGAGCACGGCTCGTTCGACCAGGACGTTCGTCAGCTCGAGGGAGCCCACGGCGAAACCGACGTAGAGGAGCCCGACCTGGACGATGCGGCGCGATCGGATCTTTCGGACCAGTCCATGCACTCCGGTCGGCCCGGGCTGCGCCTCCCATGGGTCGTAGTCGCGTGCCCACTGAGCCATTTCGACGAGGGTGCGGCGCTGATCCTCGACCCACTGCTCGATCTCGGGAAAGACCGAGGCGTCCAGCTCCTCGAGGAACGGACCCCGGTAGATAGCCAGTGCGTCCGCGGCGCGGCGGCCCGCCACAGCTTCACGGAAGCGTTCCACATCGATCGTGACCCGCCCCGGATCCACCCGCAGCTGCTCCTCTTCGAGCCCGAAGACACCCGGGCCGAGCACCTTCTGCAGCTTGTCGACCACCGCTTTCAGTTCGGCTTTGCGCTTCTCTGGAGGATGGTCCGGCCAGAGGAGGTTCGCGAGGCTCGTCGCCGAGCGGGGGCCATCGAGAGCCAGGATCACCAGGAGCAGGAAACCCGGGCTCTCTGGAGGCAGGGAAAGGGGAAGCCCATTCCGAAACGCTTCGGCGCGGCCCAAGGTGACGAGTTCAATCACCCTCCAGGTCCACCCCCCTTCGCCCCAAGGAGTCGACCGCTTCCGGTGCGGGCGACGGGTCGGAAGCGGAACCTCGGTTCATGGAATCGGAGTACATCCCCATACGTCTCTGCAAGTTGACGCCTGAGTGGCTCGTTTCGCAAGGTGACGCCCCGGCGGTGTCCGATGGGAGCAGGGTCTGGCCTTCTTGCACCGCGTGGAACCGCTCCGTAGCTTGACGTTGCGCGGGGTCCGGGCGCACCGGAGCCGCCCCCGCCGCATTCCGACCGCGCAGCCTTCGGGAGTCGAGCATGACGACACGGATCCGAACCGCACTGTTGTTTCTTCTTTCGCTTGTCCTCGTTCCGGCGACTTCTCCTCTCCAGGGGCAGCAGCAGCAGGGGGACAAGGAGCTCCAGTTTTCCGCGTCGTTTCTCTCGACGGTGGGCCAGGAGGGCGTTTCGGCCTCGTTCGCGATGGTCCAGGCGAAGGGGGGCTACTTCTTGACCGACCGGATCGAGATTGGAGCCTTTCCGAGTCTCGTCTACGCGAGCAGCCGAGTCGAGGTCCTGGGTCAGTGGCAGTCGGTGAGTGACACGAAGCTCGGAATGGGTGTGTTCACGAGCTACTCCTTCCTCGCGGACGACGCCATGACCGTCCCCTATGTCGGGGCCCAGTTCTACAGGATGGACCTGACCGACGACGACGAGACCGGATGGATCGGAGCCAACGCGGGCGTCAAGTTCTACCTCAACCGATCGACAGCCTTCGATGTCGGGGGCAATTACCTGGTGGGTCTGGGAGATATGGGCGGCGCGCTCATTCTCTTCCAGGTCGGCCTCAGCTTCCTGCTGTAGTGACATGAAGACCTCCATCCATCGGTTCGGAGCACTGTCGGCTCTGGCTCTGATCGCACTCTTCGCCGTGACGTCGGGCCTCGAGGCGCAGGCGCTCACCCTCACCCCCGAACGCACCCTCGAGAGGGAGAGCGCGATCACCAGCCTCGATTTCTCGTCCGACGGCACTCTCCTTCTCGTCGGGTCCGAGTCGGGGGATCTGGCCCTGTACGAGTCCGGGTCCGGCGAGGTCGTCCGCGAGATCGAACCCGCGGCGGGATCCCTCCGCTTCGCGGGCTTCACCACCGGCGATACGGCGCTCGTGAGTGTGCACCAGGATGGTTCGATTCTGCACTTCGGTGTCGAGGGGGACGAGCCTCCGAGTCGACTGACGACCGGGGATCGACCGACGCGGGTGGCGCTCGATGCCGGGCGTCGCTACCTGGCGGTCGCGACGACGGCCTCGACGATCGAGATCTTCGACCTGCCGACGCGGCAGCGAATCGGGGTCATCGACGCGCGGGGGGATCTCGACGACCTCCTGCACCTGGGCTTCGATCGGCTCGGCCGGCAGCTCCAGGCCGTCACACAGCGAGGGGGCGTCACTGCCTGGAACCCCTCGACGCTGCAGGTCCTGCGGCGGGTGACGCTGCGAGGCGAGGAACTCTACGGATCGCGCTCGCTGGTGCACTCGGTCGGTGCGGATCGGAGCGCGAACGTGATCGTCGTGGCGCTCGAAGAGGTCGCCCTGCCCAGTGGTGGACTGCGGGGTCCCGCTCGGCCGGGAGACCTGGTGCGACGGGATCAGCTGATCGTCTACGATTGGCACAGCGGGGCCGGAATCAAGGGAGTCCCGGTCCCCGACGGGGTGATCGAGCAGCTCGCCGTGGGGCCCGGAAACGACCATGCGATGGTGAGCTACCGCGACCGCGTGAGTGTGATGGACCTGAGAGCGGGGGAGCGGGGGGCGCAGGTGACGGCGCCGGGACCGGTCACCCGGCTTGCCGTCTCTCCAGACGATGGGCGGCTCGCCGTGGGAACCACCGACGGCCAGATCGGCCTCTGGGAGATGGCGTACCGCCAGCCGGTCGCCGCCGACGAGCTCGACGAGGTCGTCCCCGGCCTCTCAGGGCGACTTCGGATCCTGGGCGACGAAACCCCCGCGATCCGGCCCGAGGTGATGGAAGTGCCGGTGGTCGTGGCCGTCTTCCCCTTCGACGACCGTCAGGGGGACGAGAACATGCCCGCGATGGTCGCCGAGCTCCTGGTCACACAGCTCGCCAATTCCGAACATGTTCGCCTGGTGGAGCGGCTAAGGATCGATGCGATTCTGGAAGAGCAGGAGCTGCAGCGGCAGGGGCTCACCGAAGCCAACGGAATCCGGCTCGGCCAGATGCTCAACGCCGATCTCATCATCCTTGGGAGCATCGGCGCCTTCGGCACAAGCCACACCCTGAGTGCCCGCATCCTCGATACCGAGACCGGCGAGGCGATCAGCGGTCGCCAGGTCCTCTGCGAGGACTGTCGAGCGCAGGACTTCTTCGACCTGGTCTACCTGCTGGGCACCGCCATCGCGCGCTGAACCTCAACGTACCGGTGCTCGCCGATGCTGCGGGACTTGGCGTTCCGGCGGCATGTCCTGTAGGTTGGCGCGTCCCCACACAACAACCTGACCCATCCCCGCATACCCAGAATCCGGAGATCCGCCCATGCGGCGTCCAGCGCTCCTCGTCGTACTGTTCGGCCTGCTGACCCTTCCGCTGCTCGCCGCCTGTGGAGGGTTGACCGAAGAAGAGGCCCATCGCCAGGCGTACCACACCCTCGTCGATGACTTCCTGGAGTGGCACTTCGCCGACAATCCGGTGCGCGCCACCCGGCTGGGCATTCACGACCACAACCACGCGCTTCCGGACCTGAGCCGCGAGGCGCACGAGCGCCGGGCGGCGGACCTGAACCAGTGGCTCCGCAGCTTCGGTGCGATCGATCCCGAGATGCTGGAGCTCGACGATCGCCTCGACTTTCAGGTGCTCGACCAGGCGATCCGTGCCGAGCTCCTCGAGATCGAGGAGATCCGCTGGTGGACGAAGCAGCCATCGATCTATATCGGGACGATTTCGGGTGGGATCTCGGTCATGGCGGATCGCAGCTTCGCTCCCATCGAGGAGCGCGCGCGCCACATCCTGACCCGGCAGGGCCAGGTGGGCCGGATTCTGGCGGCGGCCCGCGAGAACCTGGACGAGGTGCCGGAGCTCTGGGCGGAGTCCGCGGTCTCGCAGGCACGGGGTACGGCCCGGTACCTCAGGGAGGACCTCGTCCGGGCCCTCGATGATCAGGGCCTCGAGGAGGCCTCCCTGGAGCTCCGGTCCCAATTGCAGAGGAACAGCCAGGCGGTGGCGGATTCGATCGATGCCTTCGCCGACTGGCTCGAGAGCGACCTGCTTCCGCGAGCCGACGGCGACTTCCGACTCGGGGCGGAGCTCTTCGAGCGCAAGCTGTGGCTGGACGAGCACGTGGAGCTGACGGTCGACGAGTTGCGCGAGATCAACGAGCGCGAGATCGAACGCTACCACGAGTGGATCGCCGAGGTGGCGGCCGAGATCGACCCCGATCGCGATCCCGCCGATGTCATGGCCGAGATCACCTCGGACTTCCCGTCGGAAGACGAGCTCGTCGAGACGGCGGAGCGCTACCAGGACGAGCTCCAGGAGTTCATCCGCGCGAACGCGATCGTCACCCTCCCGACCGACGACCAGCCCACGGTCCGCGAGACCCCGGACTACGCACGGGGGGGCTTCGCCTCGATGAGCATGCCGGGACCCTTCGAGACCGAGGCGACCGAGGCGTACTACAACATCACCAACGTGCTTCCCGACTGGACCGACGAGCAGAAGCGCGAGCACCTGACCTACTTCAACTACCCCGGGCTGCTGGGGATCACGGTGCACGAGTCCTTTCCCGGGCACTTCGTGGACTTCCTCTACCGCCCCATGATCGAGTCGCGGGTGCGAAAGGTCTTCAACTGGGGCTCGCTCTCCGAGGGTTGGGCCCACTACGCCGAACAGATGATGGTCGACGAGGGGCTCGGCGACGGGGACCCCGCGATCCGCCTTGGCCAGCTCCGTCGGGCCGTGCAGCGGCATGCCCGCTGGTACGCCGGGCTCGAGATGCATGCCTTCGGGGAGACCGTCGAGGGGGCCACCGAGCGCTACCGCGAGATCGCCTACTTCGCCTACTTCCCGGCGCTCCAGGAGGTCGAACGGGGCACCCGCAACCCGACCTATCTCTACTATGCGCTCGGCCGGATGCAGATCCTGCAGCTCCGCGAGGACTACCGGGCATACCTCGAGGAGCAGGGAGAGACCTTCTCGCTCCAGGAGTTCCACGACCGATTCCTGCAGATCGGGCTCCCCGTGGCGCTCGCCCGCCAGGTCCTGATCCCGGGCGACGACCGGGCCTCGCTGCGGTAGAAGGCGCCGCTACCAGACCAGGTGGAACTGCTCCTGGCGTCGGAAGACCCAGTGGCGTTCGCCTGCCTCGTCGAGGTAGGCCTCCTCTTCCTGGCGGCAGCTCACCTCCTTGTCGTCCCACTCCGGGATCGGGACCGTGGCCTGAAGCTCGATGGAGTGCCAGGTGGAGGGGCGAAGCACCACGTCGCCGCGCACCGGCACCCCCTCCTGCGCGTCCCAGCGCCCGATTAGCGGGCCGGCGCCGTGTCCATGATCGCCGATCGGGTGCGTGTAGACCGTGCCGTTGATCCCCTCCTCCTCCATCCGCGCGAGGGTCGAGGCGAGGATCTCGTTTCCGGTCCGACCGGGCTCCATTTCCTCGAGGAGGAGGTCCTGCATCCGGTTCGAGACGGCCAGGCAGGCCTGCAGTCCGGCCGGGACCCCGGTTTCGCCCTCGCGCAGCACATAGCCGTTGTGCTGGGTGTCGGTCGTGAGCCCCATGAAGTCGAGGCCCACATCGGTCCAGACGAGGTCGCCGCGCTCGATCACGACCGGACCGGACGCCGGCAGGTCACCGGCCCGCTGCACCGAGACCGAGGGCTGGAACCAGGTGGTCATTCCCATCTCGCGGATCTTCTCGCGAAACCACCAGACCACGTCGTCGGTGGTGGTGACTCCCGGCTCGATGACGGCGTTCGAGAAGGCCTCGGAGATCATCGCGTGGACGGTCTCCATCATCTGTCGATATCGCGGCATCATGGCGGGGATCCGGTGCGCGATGTAATCGATCGCGAGGCGCGGCTCCCGCTCCACCCGATCGGCGTACGGCCCGAGGGCGCGCTCGAGCGCCTCGCGCTCGCCGGCGTGCAGGCCGTCGGCGAAGGCATGCTCCTCGTCGATGTTCAGGACGATGTTGTCGGGGTCCCGTTCCTCGACCAGTTCCCGAAAGAGGCGCCACTGTTCGTCGCCCCACAGCTCGGCGTCTCCCCCCGTGGGCGCGGGCCGCTCCGAACGGTAGATGGTGTAGATGCCGCCCTGGGCGGTTCCCCCGAGCGCGATCCGCTCCACGCCCTCGTCCTGACCCCGGTCATGGAACACGTAGATCGAGCGTCGCCGCGCCGCGAAGGTCGTGGGAGAGGTGATCGAGAAGAACACCGGATCCTCGGCGTACTCGCGCTGGGAGATGACCCACATCGAGACCCCGTACTCGCGCATCAGTCGGGGAATGACCTCGGTCACCCGCTCCTCGACCCACGCCTGCTGTTCGGCGGCGAGTTCGCGCAGCGGGGGAAAGGTGTGGTAGCGGGCCGGGGCCTCGGACTCGTGGGGCACGAAGCCCGGCTCCTGGGACTGGATCGACGCGGGCAGGGTGATCGATCCCAAGAGGACGGCGACCGGGAGGAGCCGGAGGGCGGGACGAAGAGTCGGCATATGTGCGACACCGGAAAGAGGGGGACAGGGGCCAGCGGAAGGACTGTCGCTCGGAGTACGGGGTGACAGGTCACCCGGAGCCAAGATAGGTTTCGGGGGGGAACGCCGCAGCCCCCGCATGTGTTTTTAAAGTCGAGAGGTCCTCGATCCCCCGCACCCCGAGCTGACATGTCCAGTCCCGAAACCGCCGAGCCCCGCATCGAGGAGGCTCCCTCGAGCCCGACGATCCGCCTCACGCCCGCCGCGATCGAGAAGGTGCGCGAGATGCTCGAAGAGGAGGAGCTTCTCGAGACGGGTGGACTCCGGATCACCGCCCGGCATGGCGCCGGCTGCTCGGCTCCCCTTCAGTTCGGGATGATCCTCGAATTCGAGCCGGGTCCCGGCGACGAGGTCCTCGAGGGCAACGGCATTCGGCTCTTCATCGACACTCGGAGTTCGTGGTCGCTCGATGGGCTGATGGTCGACTACGTGGACTCCCCCGGGATGGGAGAGGGCTTTGCCTTCCGCCACCCCAGGGGCGTGGGTGGTCGGGCCTGCTGACGGCGGCCGAGGTGCCCCGGAAGCCCTCCCCGACGGTCCCGACGTTGACGCAGATCCCTCCGACGTTCAGGTTGCGCGGCGAATCCCGATTCACGCACCCCTGATCCGGAGGATCCGATGGAACCCGATACGCGCCCGCTGACGGTCGGAGACTGGATGCTGACCCTTCTGGTACTGGCCATCCCCCTGGTCAACATCGCCATGTACCTGTTCTGGGCCATTTCGGACTCCGGAAACCTCAACCGCAAGCGGTTCTGTCAGGCCTCGCTGATCTGGTTTCTGATCATCTTCGGAGTCAGCTTCGGGGCCGCGATCCTCCTGGGAGGACTCGGCATGATGGGCGCGATGCTCTGACGCGGTCAGCCCGCGCGGCTCTGCAGGAGATCACGGATTTCGGTCAGGAGCTTCTCTTCGGCCGAAGGCTCCGGGGGGGGCGGCGCGGCCTCTTCCTTGGCCTCTTCGGTTCGCTTCATCCGGTTGAAGCTGCGGACGATCATGAAGACCGCGAAGGCGACGATCAGAAACGAGATGAGCGCGTTGATGAACAGCCCGATCCCGATCGTGACGGCCTCACCCTCCGGCGTGGCTCCGACCTGGATCGCGATGTCGGCGAAGTCCACCCCGCCGAGCAGCAGGCCGACCGGGGGCATGATCACGTCGTTGACCAGCGACTGGACCACGGTTCCGAAGGCGGCGCCGATGATGATTCCGACCGCCATGTCCAGAACGTTGCCCTTGACCGCAAACTCCTTGAACTCGTTCAGCATCGATCCTCACTCCTGAAAGTCGGGTGCGAACTCGCGAGGGGTGCCGATGCCCCCGCATGCGACCCGCCGATAGTAGCGACCGCGGTCGAGCCGGGCAAAGGGGCGGTGATGGACCGCGTTTGGGTCGTGAGGTCGATTCGGGCTCAAGGGGTTGCCCGTCGTCCCGAGACGACCACGAACTCCCCCGGGATGCGGTATCCATCCGCGGTGTGGAAGGGCTCGATCGACTCCAGGTACTCGCGCTGGACGGCCTCGCGGATCTCGGCCTCGAACCGACTGTAGGCCATGGCGACCGGCCCCCCGACGAAGGCGGCCTCCAGCGCCGCTTCGGCCGTGGGGAAGTGGAGGGTGGTCCGGATGCGTCGCTCCGCCAGCCGGTCGAGCCCGGCACGGGCCATCGCGTCCCGAAGCGCCTCTCCGGTACCGAGCTGGAAGAAGAGCGGGCAGACGGCGGTCCGGACCCGCGCATCGACGATCGGGAAGACCTCGGCCCACCCGCAGGCGCTGCGCTCCCCCCAGACACTCGCGACCACCCGGCCTCCGGGGCGCAGGACCCTCGCCATCTCGCGCAGCGCGGCGTCGGGGTTCGGCACGTACATGAGTCCCAGGGACGCGATGGCGACGTCGAAGTCCTCGTCGTGCAGCCCCAGCGCTTCGGCATCCCTGCGCTCGAAGGTGACGCGGTCCGCCAGTGCGGGCGCGAGGGCTTCACGGGCCCTTTCCAGCATGCCCTCCGAGAGGTCGGTGGCGACGACACGTCCGGAGGGGCCCACGGCCTCGGCCGCACGTACGGTCACGAGCCCCGATCCGCATGCGACCTCGAGCACCTCGTCACCCGGCTGCAGCGCCGCCATCTCCAGAAGCGCGTTCTGTGCCGGCTCCAGCGGCTGGCTCCAGGCTCGATCGTAGACTTCCGACGCCCGGTCCCATCCGTAGCGCTGCACTCGCAGTTGAAGTCTCGCATCCATGTCAGCGCTCCCTGGCGTCGGGGTGAGACGAGGGGGTCCGATCCGGCCCGGCCTTCCGGATCCGCACCTTTCTGCGAAGCTCCTGCGGTTCGCGGAAGAGAGCCAGATAGGGGCTGCGGGCCTCGGCCAGGTCCAGCACTTCGCGCACCTCGGCCTCGGGTGCCGGACTCTGCACGTTCACGATCCATCGGATGGCCCGATAGGCCGGCGAGTCGTCTCCGATGCCGAACTGGGCGCGGGTGTCGTAGTCGGCCTGCACCTCGACCTCGAGCTCGGTGATCGGGACCCCCGCGTGGGCGGCCCACAGTGAGTACCCGATCGCTAGACAGCTCGCGAGCGAGGCTCGTCCGAAGACCCCCGGATCCGGTCCCTCGGCGGAGCCCCCGGCCTTCGAGGGCATGTCGGCCGTGAAGCTCCAGGCACCATCCTCCACCTGACAGGTCAGGCCCTGTCGAACGCGGGCACGGGTCGATGCGGTGCCGCGGCCGAACGAGTCCATCCGCTCGAGCGCGGCGTGGATCCGATCCACCGAGGCGCGGATGCGGGTCTCATGAGGGTGGGGCTCGTTCATTCGGGGACCTCCTCGGTCAGCTTCGAGTGGGTCGTTCCGGCGCCGAAGGCTCTGCCCCGGGCCCATGCCACCGCTCCATGTGATCGGCGTGAGTCTCGAGGTAGGCGCCCGGCTCGAAGTGGGTGTCGTAGTAGTCGGTGTCGATGTGCTGCGCCTGCACGAAGCCGGTCAGCACCATGGTGGGCACGGTGCCGGGAAACTTGCCGAAGGTGTCGAGCACGTACTGCGCGACCTCGGTCATGCAGTCGATGAATTCCTCGGTGTACGGTGTGACGCCCCCCTTCACGCGCCGGCTCTCCTTCCAGGGCCCCGGGCGCCCGGGATCGTAGGCTCCCTTCGGCCCGAACTTTCGCTCCATGAAGGCCTCCACGGCCGAACGCATGTGGGGGTGATAGGGAGGACACAGTCCCTCGTAGTGTCCATCCAGCCCCACCGGCTCGGGAACGGTCCAACGCTCGTCGCGCACGAAGCGGAATCCGAGCCCCTGAACGCCCTGATCGGCCCCCGCGCCGAGCACGCTCCAGCGGTTGAGCCCATTGTAGAAGAGTCCGCCCAGCCCCATGGCCTGCATCGTGAGCACGATGTTGTGGCCCATGAAGGCGAGCTCCATGCAGTTGGCTTCGTAGGCGCTCTGCTCGAGCACGGTCAGGGGAAAGGGTTTGGACTCGTCGAGGAGTCCGGACCGATGGAAGGGCGCGAGCGATCCGGCCGGTCGCCCCGAGCGATCGTCCATGATCGTGTAGCCGTTGTCGATGAAGATGGCCATGAGCCCCAGAAGCTGTTCGCTGGCGTCACCCATCGGCATGAAGAGCGTGGAGCCCGGCGCGTTCGCCATCCAGAGGTTCGGCTCCAGCATGTGGCCGGGCTCCGAGGGCAGGTCGAGCCTGCGGTCGCCGAGCTGCCGGGTGTGCTCCCTGCACACGGCCAGGATCCGCTCGGCATCGTCGTCGATCGTCTCCAGTTCCCGGATGCGCGACGGCTCGACGTCGCGGGTGTCGGTCAGATGGATCCCGCGGTCGTCGGTGTGAAAGAGGACGGGGGTGCCGATTCCGGCGGCCGTGGGGGCGGTCCGCCCGGTATACCGATGGGTGAAGTGGCCGTGCTCCGAAGGCCGGCGGGGCCCGAAGGGTACCCCGAAGTTCCAACCCGACACCCCGGTGCCGGCGGCGATCAATACGGCCGTCTCCAGCTCGGACAGGGGCAGGGGATCGTGCCGGGAGCGGAAGGCCAGGGGCCCGGAGGGAATCTCCATTCCCATTCCGAAGCGCCGGGCACGTCGACCGAAGAGAGCCTGCATGAGGGGAAATCGCTGCAGGTCGACGAGGGGCGGGTCGAAGCTTCGTTCGCGTTTCGGGTGGGCCATGAGGGATCTCCTTCCGCGTCGAGGTTCGATGACGGCGCTCCCCTCCCGGAGGGAGCCGGACCGTGACCTTCCGACATCAACAGCCTTCCGGTCAAGGTGGGAAGAGCCGGGTCCGAGGGCAAGGAACGGTTGCGGGAGCCCTCGGAGTGCCGCTCTTGTATCTTTGATGAAGCCCCACGTCGGGGAGATGCAGGGTGCGACCCAATAAGGGGAGAGGGGAATGGATCGATATCGAGTGAAGCCGAACAGCGAGTTTCGAATGGCCGAGGTGGATCCCTCGGAGCGACTGACCCATGACGAGGGAAAGAGCCTGGGAAAGGAGTACCTGGAGGAGCTGACACTGCGGCTTCGCGAGCTGCAGGAGCTCCTCTACGCGCAGGGGAAGCACCGGCTCCTGGTGGTCCTTCAGGCCATGGACTCGGGCGGCAAGGACGGGGTGATCCGGCATGTCTTCCGGAGTGTGAATCCGCAGGGGGTGAAGGTTGCGAGCTTCAAGGTCCCCTCGTCGCGGGAGCGGGCGCACGACTACCTCTGGCGGGTGCATCGCGAGACCCCCGCCACCGGCGAGATCCGGATCTTCAACCGGAGCCACTACGAGGACGTGCTGGTGGTGCGCGTGCACAACCTGGTTCCCGCATCGGTCTGGGAGCGGCGCTACGACCACATCCGGGACTTTGAGCGGATGCTGGCGGACGAGGGCACGACGATCCTCAAGTTCTTTCTTCACATCTCCCGCGAGGAGCAGGCCGAGCGACTTCAGTCCCGGCTCGACACGCCTCGCAAGCGCTGGAAGTTCAGTCCCGCGGACCTCGAGGAGCGGAAGCACTGGGATGCCTACCAGGAGGCCTTCGAGGTCGCCCTGAACCGGACGAGTACCGAGCGGGCTCCCTGGTACGTGATTCCGGCCAACTCCAAGTGGTACCGGAACCTGGTGATCGCCCGGATCCTGGTCGAGACGCTCGAGGGCCTCGAGATGACGTATCCCGAGCCCGAGGGCGACCTGAGCGGGATCCGTATCGAATGACCGGGTAGCCCTGCCGGGGGGTCGCGGAACCCCGCGACCGCACGTGGGGGTTCATGGACCCTGACCCTCCCGCCACCGGAGCCGCCCTCATGAAAGCTGCCAGACTGTTCGTCGAATGCCTCGAAGCCGAGGGGGTGGAGTACATCTTCGCGGTGCCGGGCGAGGAAAACATCGATGTCCTCGAAGCGCTCCGCGAGTCCTCGATCGAGCTGATCGTCACCCGACACGAGCAGGGGGCAGGGTTCATCGCCGCCACCTGGGGACGACTGACCGGACGCCCCGGCGTCTGCCTCTCGACGCTGGGGCCGGGGGCGACCAACCTCGTCACCGCCGCGGCCTACGCCACGCTCGGGGCGATGCCGATGGTCATGATCACCGGCCAGAAGCCGATCCGCTCCAGCAAGCAGGGGGCGTTTCAGATCATCGACGTGGTCGACATGATGACTCCGATCACGAAGTACACGAAGCAGGTCGTGGGCCCCGCCTATCTCCCGTCGCGCGTCCGCGAGGCCTTCCGGCTCGCCGCGGAGGAACGGCCGGGCGCCACCCATCTCGAGATCCCCGAAGACATCCTCCAGGAGGAGGTCGACCGGACCCCGATCGCTCCCAGCCACGTCCGCCGCCCGGTGGCCGACGACCTCTCGATCGAGCGGGCCGTCGAGATGCTGACCGAGGCCCGCCGGCCCCTGCTCGTGATCGCGGCCGGTGCCAACCGGACCCGCACCTGCGTTCGCATCCGCCAGTTCGTCGACGAGTACGAAGTGCCCTTCATCACGACCCAGATGGGCAAGGGGGTGGTCGACGAGCGGAGTTCGGCGTACCTGGGCACCGCCGCGCTGAGCAGCGACGACTTCGCCCACCGCGCCGTCGACGAGGCCGACCTGCTGATCAACGTGGGCCACACGGTGGTCGAGAAGCCGCCCTTCATCATGCAGGACAACGGGATTCCCGTCCTGCACGTCGGTTTCGACTCCGCCCAGGTCGACCCCGTCTACTTCCCGCAGGTCGAGGTGGTGGGTGACATTGCGGACTCCTTTCGACGGATCATGGAGGCCCTCGACGCCCCGAGTCACTGGGACTTCGGGCATGCCGCCCGCATCCGGTCCGCCGCCGCCGAGCATCGGGAGCGCTACGAGTCGGATCCGGCCTTCCCGATCCGTCCCCTGCGGCTGGTCCGGGACGTCCGCCGTGCGGTTCCCGATGACGGGATCGTCACCCTCGACAACGGGATGTACAAGATCTGGTTCGCACGAGACTACCCGACGTACCATCCGAACTCGCTCCTGCTCGACAACGCCCTCGCCACGATGGGAGCCGGGCTCCCCTCGGCGATAGCCGCCGCGATGATCCATCCCGACCGTCCGGTGCTCGCCGTGTGTGGAGACGGGGGATTCATGATGAACTCGCAGGAGCTCGAGACCGCGGTCCGGCTGGGTGTGAACCTGGTCGTGCTGGTGGTGCGCGACGACGCCTACGGGATGATCCGATGGAAGCAGCGTGACATGGGATTTCCCGAGTACGGGCTTGGGTACGGAAACCCGGATCTGGTTCGCTACGCCGAGGCCTACGGGGCGAGGGGGCACCGGGTCGAGTCGGCCGACGGTCTCGAGCCGCTCCTGGAGGCGTGCCTCGGCCGACCGGGAATCGACCTGATCGACGCCCCGATCGACTACTCGATCGACTCCGACGTGCTCGAGGAAGCCACGCGTGGGTCAGCGACCGAGGTCGAGGACTGATCGGTCGGCTCCCGAGGGGGCGTCACTGCCAGCGGAACCAGCGGAGCGCCAGGACGAAGGCCACGATGCCCCAGGTCGCCAGGAGCGCGAGTTCACCGGCGACGGCGGTGAAGGCCAGGCCGTCGTTGTAGACCGCCCGGAGCGCATCGTTGAGCGGGGTGAGCGGGAGAATCCGGATCAGCGGCTGCATGGCATCGGGAAAGCGGGCGGTCGAGAAGAACACGCCGCAAAGCACCACCATCGGCATCACGATCGCGTTGATGATCCCGCTGGCGCCCTCGGTGGTGCGGGTCCGCGAACTCGCCAGCAGCCCCAGGCCGCAGAAGGATGCGGCCCCGATCAGCACGACCACGGCGAGTGAGACGATCCCTCCTGCCATCGGTACGTCGAAGAGGAGCCAGGCGGCCAGGATAAGGAGGGGGATCTCGCCGATCAGAAACACGAAGCGGGCGAGGATCTGCGCCAGAAGGAAGTGTCCACGGGGCATCGGCGTGGCGATCAGCCGCTTGAGCTGTCGGTTCTGCCGGCTCTGCGTGATGTAGAAGCCGATGCCCCAGAGCCCCGTGCTCATCAGGTTGAACCCGATGATCCCCGGGATCAGCCAGTCGATGTACCGATGTCCGAGCTGCTCGACCTCCTGCGGGCGGATCGTGACCGGGGCTGGGCCTCCGGCCTCGCGCTGGATGCTGCGCTCCGCGGCGAGGCGCGCCGTTCGGGCCTCGGCCCGCGTCGGATCGTAGCGGAACTGAAGGGTCGTCTCGTCGCCCGCGATGACGAGCGAGACCTCGCCCCGTCGAAGGGCGTCGGAGGCCTCCTCGACTCCGAGAATCCGGATCTCGATCTCGGGGTCCGCCCGCAGGGCATCGATGAAGCGCTCGCCACCCGAGCCCGACTCGATCGCCACCCGGGGGGTGTCGGGCATCGGATCCGAGAAGGCCACCCCCAGCCCGATCGCCAGGAGCAGAGGGAAGGCGAAGACCCAGAAGATGATCTCGGGTTCGCGGAGCATCACCCGAAGGCGACTGAGGGTGAGCTGCCCGAGCGACCTCAGATCACCCATCACGGAGCTGCCGGCCGGTGCGGGCGAGGAAGACGTCGTCGAGGGTGGCCCGGTGGGTGGTCAGCGACGCGAGATGGCCGCCGCGGCTATCGACCAGGGCGACCAGGGCGGGGAGGGTCTCGTGCAGCTCGTCGCAGGTCAGAAAGCGGAGGGGGCCTCGCTCCCGGACCGATTTCACGCTGGGCAGCTCTCCCAGCTCCAGCACCTCGACCCGCACGGTGGGCTCGAACTCGATCACGTGGGCTCCGCCCAGGGTGGCGATGAGTTGCTGCGGCGTGCCCTCGATCAGGATGGTGCCGTGGTCCATGATCGCCACGCGGTCCGCCAGGCGCTCGGCCTCGTCCATGAAATGGGTGGTCAGCAGGATTGTCCCCCCTTCGTCTCGAAACGACTCGATGATCTCCCACAGGGCCCGTCGGGCCTGGGGATCCAGCCCCGTGGTGGGCTCGTCGAGAAAGAGCAGGTCGGGGTCGCCGGCCAGCGCGCAGGCCACCGAGAGCCGCTGTCGCTGTCCCCCCGAAAGGTCACGCACGTAGGCGCTCTGCTTTTCGGTCAGGTGCACCCGCTCGAGGAGCTCGGCCACCGAAGGTCCCCTGGGATAGAAGGAGCGGAAGAGGCGCACCACTTCGCGAACCCGGAGTTTGTCGGTCAGCCGGACCTCCTGGAGCTGGACTCCGAGCCGCCGGCGGATCGCCTTGCCCTGATCGGCCCAGCGCATCCCCAGGATCTCGACCTCGCCGCGATCGGGTTCCTGGAGGCCTTCCAGGATCTCGACGGTCGTGGTCTTCCCGGCACCGTTCGGGCCCAGCAGACCATAGCATTCCCCACGCGGGATCTCGAGATCAAGACCACGCACTGCCTGGACCGCTCCGAAGCTCTTGATCAGGCCTCGACAGCGGATCGCGGGAGAGTCGGTTTCGGGGGAGGGGTCGGTGTACACGTCGACCTCATACTACCTTGAACGGGTCGAGGGTCCCATCACACTTCACGGAGTGTCTTTGCATGTCCGATTCATCTGAGCCTTCCCCCCCGATCGATCGCAATCTCGGTATGGAGCTCGTGCGCGTGACCGAGGCCGCCGCCCTCTCGTCCGCGCCCTACATGGGGCGTGGCGACGGGAAGGCCGGCGACGGAGCTGCCGTGGCGGCGATGCGGGCGGTACTGGGGACGATCCGGATGTCCGGAACGATCGTGATCGGAGAGGGCGAGAAGGACGACGCCCCCATGCTCTTCAACGGGGAGCGGGTCGGCACGGGCGACGCCCCGGAGCTGGACCTGGCGGTCGACCCGGTGGAAGGGACCCGGCTCCTGGCGCTCGGGCGGGACAACGCGATCGCCGTGATCGCGGCCGCACCCGGAGGATCGATGTGGAAGCCGGGATCCTCGTATTACATGGACAAGCTGGTGGGAGGCTCCGACCTGAAGGGCGTGATCGACATGAGCCTGTCGCCCACCGAAAACCTGGAGCGAGCCGCCGAAGCAACCGGGCGGCCGGTGGAGCAGCTCACCGTCTTCGTGCTGGAGAAGCCTCGGCACCGCGAGCTGGTGGCCGAGCTGCGGACCGCAGGGGCTCGCGTTTCTCTCCACACCGACGGCGACGTCATGGGCGCCATCCTGGCGGCGTACCCGGGGACGGGCGTCGATCTGCTCATGGGCATCGGCGGCACGCCCGAGGGGGTCATCGCCGCCGTGGCGGTCAAGGCGCTGGGTGGGGTGATGCAGGGACGTCTCGCGCCTCAGCTGAGCGAGGAACGCAATCGACTTCGCCTGGAGCTCGGCCCCGACGAGCTGCGGCGGATCCTGGCCGCCGACGACCTGGTCCGCAGCGACGACGCATTCTTCGCGGCGACCGCCATCACAGGGAGTCCGTTTCTCGAGGGGGTCCGCTATGACCGCGCGCTCGGCGTGAGCACCGAGAGCCTCGTCATTCGGGCGGGATCCGGATCTGTCCGGCACGTGCGGGGGATGCATCGTCTCGATGCCAGGCACATCTTTGGTCGCGACGCCCGCGAGCGGGTCATCGAGGTCGTCAGCGACTAGTACAGGACCCGCACCCGATGGGTCTCGGGGATTGCGCGCAGCTCGCCGACGACGCGCTCGTCGTAGTTCGACTCCACGTCGGTGATCACGTACCCGACCCGCTCGTTCGTCTTCAGGTACTGGCCGGTGATGTTCAGGTCGCGGTCGGCGAGCGCCTTGTTGATCTCGGCCAGGACGCCGGGCACGTTGCGATGGATGTGGGCGAGCCGATGGGCCCCCTCGATGCCGGGCAGCTGCAGGTTCGGAAAGTTCACCGAGATGCTGGTGGAGCCGAGCTCGAGGTAGTTGAGGATCTTGTCGGGCACGAATCCGGCGATCTTCTCCTGGGCCTCTTCGGTACTCCCCCCGATGTGCGGGGTCAGAAGTACGTTCGGCATTCCCTGCAGCGGAGACTCGAATCCGCTCCCATCGCCCCGGGGCTCCTGCGGGAAGACGTCGACCGCCGCGCTCCGGAGCCTTCCCGACTCCAGCGCGTCCTTCAGCGCCTGAAGGTCGACCACGAAGCCACGGCTCAGATTGATGAAGACGGCGCCGTCCTTCATCATCGAAAACTCCCGGGCCCCGAAGAGGTGATGGTTGTGCCGGCTCCCATCCACATGGACCGACACCGCATCCGATCGTTCCAGCAGCTCCTCGAGGGTCCGGCAGGCGCGGGCATTTCCGAGCGCCAGCTTGTCGATCACGTCGTAGTAGCGCACCTGCATTCCGATCCCCTCGGCCAGGATCGAGAGCTGTGCGCCGATGTTTCCGTACCCCACGATCCCGAGCGTCTTGCCGCGGACCTCGCGTGCGGTCCCGGCCGACTTTCGCCACTCGCCCCTGTGCAAAAGGGTGCTCTTCTCGAGCACATTGCGCATCAGAATGATGATCTGGGCGAGCGCGAGTTCGACCACGCTCCGGGTGTTGGCGTACGGGGCGTTGAAGACCGGGATCCCGCGATCGAGACAGGCGTCGAGGTCGACCTGATTGGTCCCGATGCAGAAGGCCCCCGCCACCTCGAGGTCGGGGGCCGCCTCGATCACCCGACGGGTGAGCTGGGTCTTGGACCGGATCCCCAGCAGCGAAACTCCTTCCAGGCGCTCGATCAACTCGTCTTCGGAGAGGGAGCCGCGCAGCCGCTCCACCTGGATTCCGGCGCGTTCGAATCGCTCGCTCGCCTTCGGGTGGATCGACTCGAGCAGGAGCGCTCGGCGGGGAGGGGCGTTCAGTTCGGCCATGCGAAGAGGTCCTCGATCGAATGCAGAATGTGGTCGGCACGGTCGGTCACCGAGGGCCGCGCACGGTTCTCGGTGAACGCGAAAAAGCGCTCGGCCAGCCCCAGCTCCCGCAACTCCAGGTCGGTGGCGCCGTCTCCTATGATCCATACGGGGCGGGGAAGGTCCAGTTCCCTCATGGCTTCGGGTTTTCCGCCACGGGCGATGGGAGTCGTCGGGTCCACCCCGGCGAGCCGATCCTGGGAGTCGAATCGAAGCCGGTGCGCGCGGATCCGGGAGCGGTCGATCCCCAGCCAGTCGGCCACGGGCCGGATCAGCTCCTCGAACCCGCCCGAGACGATCCAGCTCCGATCCGCGTGGGTCCGAAAGTGCTCTCGGCAGCGCCGAACCGAAGGGGTGAGATGCTCCAGGAGGGATTCGGCCACCTGCTCGACCTCCCCGAAGGAGAGATCGAGGAGGGCCATCCGGGCCGCGAACGACTCCTCGTATGAAATCGTGCCCGCCATTCCTTGATCCGTGAGTTCCCGGAAGCGGGCAAGCCGGGTGCCGCGGTCGTGTGTGTCTTCGGGATTCTCACCCGTGGAATTGATGCGCGGGGAGGGCTCCAGGGAGCGCCGGAAGAGCTCGTCGGCGCCCTCGACGGTCACGAGGGTGGAGTCGAAATCGAAAACGAGGCTGGGTTCGGGAGTCGGCATGGGGGCAAGATGGGGGTGGCGGCCGCCACACGGAAGGCCCGATCAACGGCCGTTCGGATCCGTGACTCCAGCACGCCGGCTGTGTGGGGACTTTCCCCACACGACGACGGGGAATTCCCCCGACGGATGCCGACGACCGAACGCGCTACACTCCGAATGCGAATGTCCACGATCGCCCGAGGCGTCGCGGGAACCCTGCGATCAGGGTGCCGGCCCCGCGCTGCACTGCTCCCCACCGCATCCGAGGGTACATGCACATGACCATCACATCCTGCCATTCGATCACACGGTTCGGGTCCCATGTCGCCGCCGTCCTCCTGCTGCTCGTGGGGGGGATGGTCCTTCTTTCGGGGTGCGGAGAGTCTTCGGAGTCCACCCCGCGCGAATCCGATGCACCGGCGGCATCCCAGAATTCCATCGTGGATGTGGCCATCGCGGCCGGTCAGTTTTCGACCCTGGTGAGAGCCGTCGAGGCCGCAGGGCTGACCGAGACCCTCGAGGGCGAGGGCCCCTTCACCGTCTTTGCTCCGACCGACGGGGCGTTCGCCGATCTCCCGGACGGCACCCTGGAGGCGCTGCTGGAAGATACGGACGCACTCGCCCAGATCCTCCTGTACCATGTCGTGCCGGGAGAGCTGCGGGTCCGGGATCTTCGCGAAGAGTCCGAGCTGGAGACCGCGCAGGGTGGAATGCTCCAGGTCTCCGATACGCGTCAGGGGGTCGAGATCAATGGCAAGTTCATGCTGACGTCGGATATCCCCGCCCGAAACGGGATCATCCACGTCATGACGTCGGTCCTGGTGCCTGACGCCTAGAAGGCGGGTCAGAACTCCCAGCGGTAGACCACCGAGAGGTTTCGGCCGGGCATCGGAAAGCGGCGCTCGTCGACCCGGGAGAGGTGGTCCCGGTACGCCGTGTCCAGGGCGTTGTCGAGGCGGAACGCTACGGTATGGCCTCCCGCGGGGCGAATCCCGAACTGAAGGTCCAGCAGCCCGTACCCATCGGTCGGGCTGCCGAGCGCGACACGATTCTGGGCCGCGGCGAGACGGGTGCGCGCCCCGAACCAGACGGAGCCCGAATCGTAGCGAAGCGCGGTCATCAGCCGGGCCGGGGGGATGAAGGGGAGGGGGGTCCGATCGGCGTCCCGGCGGTCGGCCAGGACCCAGTCCCCGGAGGCCCGGAGCGAAAGCCGATCGGTCGCGAAGAACTCGACCGAAGCCTCGCCCCCGCGGAAGGTGGCGGGAGCCGCCTTCCACTCGACGACGGGGAGACCGGATCCCGGATCGATGTCGCCCGTGGCTTCGGTGAAGACGAAGTCCTGGATCCGGTTCAGGAACCCTGCGAGTTCGGCGCGCACTCGGGGGGTGGTGTATTCGGCGAACAGGTCGGCACCATGTCCGATCTCGTTGCGCAGTTCCGGATTTCCGACCTCGTATCGGGCGGCTCCCAGGTGGGGACCATCGGCATGCAGTTCTTCGAGGAGGGGCGAACGGTGCGCGCGGGCGATCTGGGCACCGACCTCGAGCCGGTCCCCGAGGCGGTGGCTGAGCCCGGCAGAGGCCGAGAGCGTCAGCGCGTTTCGAGTTCCCGAGGCCTCGGGAAAGGCTTCGTTCGCGAAGATGCGGATGCGCGAGCCCTCGGCCCTGAGTCCGAACTGAAGGGAGAGGGCGTCCGAGAGGGTGATCTGTTCGAACCCGAAGAGCGCGAGGGCGAGCGAGGATCCGTCGGGATGGAACTCGTCGGCCCCGCTCACGGCCAGGCTCTGGGACAGGAGCGAGACTCCGACCGCGCCACCCGAGGCCGGCCCCAGGGGCCCATGCGTCGCGGTGAGGGTCAGGTCGACGGTGTGGCGGGTGAAGTCGTGCTCCACATCCTCTTCCACCGGCCCGCCCGGAGGCCCCTCGATCTCGACCTCCTGGTGACGGTAGCGGGCGGCGGCCGCGCGAAGCTCCAGCGTCTCGAATCGCCCGCTCATCTCAAGGTCCACCACACCACGAGCGCGCTGGCGGTCGGTGCGCAGCTCGACCCGCTCGTCGGGGTCGTCGAGCGCCTCGGGCAGGCCGAAGTCGTGGTCGTGCAGATCAAGCGCGATGCCCCCGGTCACCCTGTTCCCGTGGTATCCGACTCCTGCGCCACCGCTCGTCATGCGACCCCAGGTCCCCGGAAGGATCCCGCTCGTAGCGCCGGGTGAGCGGAAGTCGTCTCCCGAGCGCAGCGCGAACCGGCCGGTGGTGGCCCAGCGATCACCGCCGAGGGTGCCCGTCAGGCTCGTGGCCTCGAGGCGGTTCGCGGTCGCCCCCTGGATTGCCACGCTCCCTGAGCTCCCCTGGCTCCAGGTGCGGGGGATGTCGTCTCGAAGAAGGTTCACCACGCCCCCCAGCGCACTCGAGCCGTAGAGGAGGGATGCCGGGCCCCGCACCACCTCGATCCGACTCGGACTCAGGGGATCCATCGCGATCGCGTGGTCCGGGGCGGTCTCGGACATGTCTCCCATTCGTTGCCCGTTCTCGAGCACGGCGACCCGATCGCCATCGAGCCCCCGGATGACGGGTCGGCCGGTCGAGGCACCGAAGGAGCGCATGGCCAGCCCCGGCTCACCGTCGAGCATCTCGCCGAGCGAGGTGGCCGCCCTGCGCAGGAGCGCCTCGCGATCGTAGGCCTGGCCGGGCTGGTAGGGCGCGATCCCCCGGAGCGGGGTGCCGGTGGTGGTCACCCCTTCGAGTTCGAAGAGCCAGCGGTCGAGGGCGATCCGCTGCGTGGTCACCCCGTCGGTGAGCTCGAGTCGGGTTTCCTGCGGGTGGTATCCCGGAGCCTCGATTCGCAGCCGGATCGGACCCGGCTCCAGGTCGGTGAAGCGCAGGTGGCCGTCCCCATCGGTGAGTCCGTCCACTCCGCGGTCGGGGAGTCGAACCCGGATTCCGGAAAGGGGCTGCTCCGAGCCGGCCTCGACGACCCGGATTGCGAGTACGGCGTCTGTCTGCGCGTTCGTCCCCGCCGTCGCCGCCTGCTGTCCCCCGGCCACGAGTGCACCGGCCGAAGCAGGTGCCGTGGCGCATGTCAGGGCCGTGAAGAGGGCAAGGAGGATCGGGGTTCGCACACGCATCAGG
This sequence comes from Gemmatimonadales bacterium, assembly GCA_007692605.1. GTDB lineage: Bacteria > Gemmatimonadota > Gemmatimonadetes > Longimicrobiales > Gaopeijiaceae > SLBA01. The sequence goes on along the minus strand of REBS01000111.1, from coordinate 28 downwards.
ACTCCGGGTCAGGACGACGGGTTGAGGT
>REBS01000089.1 GCA_007692605.1 Gemmatimonadales bacterium | reverse complement strand
ACTAGGTCTGGCCCGAGGTGACGCCCGAGGCACCGGAGGTGAAGTCCGAGGCGCTGCCGCAGTGGACCGGCGGAAGCTCCACCGTGGACTTCTGGCCGCACACCGCAGACGAGCCGCTGACCGACCTGTCGAGCGAGGGTATGCGCCGGGTGATGATGGCCAGCTACGTGCTGTGGTCCATCCTCCGCTACCGCGCCACCAAGCTGGTGGAGGCGCCGCCCTACGTGGCCAGGGAAGACGGGGAGGGAGAGCCGGAGCACGTAGACCACGAATTGGACGAACTCTTCCGGGAGCCGAACCCGGACGAGGACTGGGTCGAGATTGCGACGGTCACCCAGATGCTGGTTGACATCGACGGGCAGGCGCTGTGGACGAAGCACCGCGACAACGCGGGCCGGGTCCGCATCGTTCGAGCATACAACGCCGACGAGTTCACGGTCCACCCGGGCGAGACGGACGACGGGATCCCGAGGCTCTACGGGCACTTCCGGGTGCAGCACTCCGGCCACTCCAGGGACTACGGGTGGCAGGACGTGGTGTACTTCCGCAGCCCGCACCCGTACCAGCGATACGAGACCCTGAGCCCCACGGATGCGGTGCTGGGGATGCTCGGCATCGCGGGCGACCTCAACACGCGGGTCAAGGCACTGATCCGCAACGCCGCCGTCCCCTCCGGCTTCTTCGTGAGGCCCGAGGGCGCGGAGCGGCTTGGCGACGATGAGTTCGCGAGGGTCAAGCAGGAGGTCAACAGCCAGTACAGCCGCACCAACTCAGGACGGGCCGGGCTGCTGGAAGGCGGGCTCCGCTATGAGCGCACGTCCATGTCGCTCGATGACATCAAGTTCGGTGACCTATGGCGGGAAGTGGAGGCGGCGTGTTGCGCTGCGTTCTCCCTGCGCCCCGAGGTCATCGGCTTCCTCGTCGGCCTGGAGAACGCCCCGTGGTCCCACATGGAGACGGCGCGGCGTCTGGCCTACGAAGACTCCGCGATGCCGGTCTGGAACTTCTGGCACCGGACCCTCGGCCGTCAGCTACTGGAGCCCCGCGACCGTGACGCCGGGGTGACCATCGAGTTCGATACGTCGGACATTGGGGTCCTGAAGGAAGACCAGGACCGGGCCTCGCGGATCGCCCGCCGGATGGGTGACGACCTCAGCGTCAACGAACGGCGCCGGATGGCCGGGCATGAGCCGACCGACAAACCTGAGCATGACGTCGTGCGCGGTGCGGACTACGGCACCAGCCGGTCACCCACGGAGCCCGAGACGCCCCCACAGACCATGAGCCGGGGGGACAAGCCGGAGGCCAAGGCGAGGGACGAGACGCGGTATAAGGCGTGGCTTGAGTTCGACGAGTTCGCCCGGGCGCTCGAGCCCATCGTCGAGCAGGCGGCGAAGAACGAACTCCAGGCCGACCTCGACTTCGTGCTGGGCCTACTGGATGAGGCGAAGTCGTTCAAGGAGTCGGAAGAGCAGCGGGTGCGCCGGATCATGGCCATGCTGAACCGCGAATACGACCAGCGCCGGGGCACCGCATGGATGGCATCACTCGCCCCCGCCATCGGGCAGGTGGCCGAGCGCGGAGCCCGCAGGCTGGCCGACCGCATGGGAATCTCGTTCGACCTCGTCACCCCCGGGGTGGCCCGGTGGGCCGAGGAACACGCCGCCGAGATGGTCACCGCAGTCAGCGACACGACGAAGGAGGCCATCCGCCGAAGCCTAGCAGACGGGCTGCTTGAGGGCGAGGGCATACCCGAGATCGCGGAGCGCATCCAGCAGTCGGGCGCGTTCGCTGAGTCGCGGGCAACGCTCATCGCCAGGACCGAGGCCACCACGACGGTGAACGGGGCGCAGAAGGAGGCTCTGAGCGTGTACGCGTCCGAGACGGGTTCGGTGGTCCGCAAGACGTGGCTGGCGACCCAGGACGACCGCACCCGTGATGACCACCTGCTCATGGACGGCACGACCGTGGGGCTCGATGACGACTTCGACTCCCCGGACCTCGGCGCCATCCAGTACCCACAGGCACCTAACTGCCGCTGCACCCTGACCTACGCCATCGAACGCACCTGGGACGAGGACCGAACATGACAGAGCACAAGACCATCCGGGTGGGCTTTGCGGCCAAGGCCGTCTCGGAAGAAGAGCGGACCTTTGAGGGACTGGCGGCAGCGTACTCGCTCGACCTGGGCGGCGACGTGATTCAGCCGGGTGCCTTCCGCCGCACCATCGACCACTGGAAGGCATCAGGCCGGGTGCTCCCCTTCCTCGATCAGCATTCGCCGTCCGTGAATCCGTCGCACTCCGTCACTCAGCACACGCTGGGGCGGATCACCGACATGGAGGAGCGGGACGGCGGTCTCTGGATCCGGGTGAAGGTGGCCCGCACCCAGGCCGGTGACGATTACATGGCGCTCCTCCGCGACGGGATGGTGGAAGGCTTGTCCATCGGATACCGGGCGGTCAACCCAGAGATGGACGACGAGGGTGTCCGCCACCTAAAAGAAGTTGCGCTCATGGAAGTCAGCGCCGTGACGTGGGGAATGAATCCCGACGCACTGGTGGACCTCGCATCCGTCAAGTCCACGCCCACCGAGGGCCAGTTCCTCGCCGTCTGCCGGATCGTGGAGGCCATGACGGACGAGCAGAAGGACCGAATCCGCGCACTCGCAGAGCCACCGGCCAACGCAGAGCCCGAGGTGATGCGACTCGCGCCCGAGAAGCAGGAGGAGCTACAGCAGAGGCTCCTATCGCTTCGACTCGACCGCCTCGTCGCTCGCGCACCGGCGCACCGACACGCGGACTGAGCATCGCACCAGAGAACCCACGCAACAGGAGACACAATGAGCATTGAGCAGAAGCGCCGGGATCTGGCCGCGCTCTACCGCGAGCTGGAGGCCGGACAGAAGGAGATGGAGGCGGGGCCGATCCCGCAGAACCGAGGCGAAGAGCTTGACCAGAAAGCCAAGGAGGCCGAGACGCTCCAAACTGAGGTCGAGCAGTATGAGCGCATCAGCGGCCTCGCGGCCAACGGCAAGCGAATGGGCCACGTGCCCCTTCCCCGCGACGAGCGGGAGGCGAAGGCCGAGCAGTCCGTGATCCGGGCGACCCCCGGCGAGCTCTTCGTGGCGTCGCAGGAGTTCCAGACCTACAAGTCCAACGGGAAGCAGGGATGGTCCGGCAAGGTCGACGTGAGCAACCTGAACGGGCGCCCCGTGGGCCTCAAGGGTGAGGCTGCGACCCGCTTCATGGAAGCCAAGACGAACGCCATTCCGGTCCTCGGCACCGACGCGATCATCCCGTTTGACCGGGACCCCGAGGTCGTGCGCTTCGAGGAGCCGGAGATTCTGAACCTCCGGCAGCTCTTCGGGAGCCTGCCGACCACCAGCGACACCGTCCACTACGTGCGGCACTCGGCCACCAACCGGGGCGCCGCCGCGCAGGACGGACGTGGCGCGGCCAAGGGCTATCTCTCGGTGGAGTTCGCTCCGGCAACCACGCCGGTGCAGACCATCCCGGTCCTGTCGAAGATCGCGGAGCAGGACATCGACGACGCCGCCCGTCTCGTGCAGATCATCAACGGCGAGATGGACCTGGACATCCGGGTCGAGACCGAGCGCCAACTCCTCTGGGGCTCCGGTGACGACGGGGAACTGGAAGGCATCTTCGAGGTCGGCGTCCCCGAGTTTGACCGGGCGCAGCAGGATGACACTCTGATCGACACTGTGCGCCGGATGCGGACCGACCTGCGCGTCAACCGCGTGATCCCCACGGCTCTGGCCATCCACCCGCTGGACTGGGAAGAGATTGAGCTGGAGAAGGGGTCGGACGATCGGTACGTGTGGGCCGTGATCCAGACCGTAGCCGGTCCCCGGATCTGGAGCCTGCCGGTGGTCGAGGTGGACAGCATGGAGAACGAGGACGGGGTGCGCCGGATGTTGATGGGCGACTTCACCCGGGGCGCCACCGTCTACGACCGCAACATGGTCCGTCTCGCTGTCGGGTACGTCAACGACGACTTCGAGAAGAACCTGCGGACGCTCCGGGCCGAGCAGCGCCTCGCGTTCGCAGTGAAGCGCGACTATGCCTTCTCCTTCACGGAGACTGCGACCCCGACCCCGACCGCGTCCTGACCGCAACCTGAACCATGACGGGAGCCGGGTGGCGCTCATATAGGCCACCCGGCAACCCGCTAACCTGGGGGTGATCGTGAAATATCTCGAAGCCAAGGCCCGAGCGGCGCGGTACGAGAACAAGGCCGAGGCGGGTCCTGCTGTGCCGGAGGCGCTGGAGTGGCCGCTAGTCACGTCCCCGAGTGAGTATCTGGAGAGGTACGGACCCGACGCACCCCGGTCCGAGTTGGCCCGCCGCATTCTGGCGGAGCAGGAGAGCGAAGGATGATCACGCTGGCCGATGCCAAGGCGCACCTCCGGGTGGAGGACAGTGCTGAGGACACGCTGATCTCCGGTTATATTGATGCAGCAACCGAGCACATCGAGGGGCGCGTCGGTTGGCGCCTCCGGGAGCCCACGGAGTTGACCTGGCGCCTCTACGGCAACGGGTCGGACCAACTGTGGCTCCACCAGCCGATTGGCGCGGACGACGTGCTGGAGGTGAGGGACTCCTCGGGCGACGAGGTGGACGCAGAGGATTACGTGTCGCGGGGCTATTACCTGCTCCGCACTGACGGCTACCGCTGGCCCCTGGGCCACGCCTTCGAGGTGGATGTGGTGGCCGGATACGTGGCCGGATCCGGGCGATCTGACCTGATGCAAGCCTGCCGGATCATCGTGGCCGACTTGTACGAGCAGCGGCAGGACCTGGCGCAGACGATGGCCGGTGAGGGCATCCAGCCGCTGGGCAAGGTGGACCGCATCCTCAGCCGGTACGAGAGGGTGAGGGTATGAGTGCCGGGGGCTTCCGTCGGAGGGTCGACATCTACGCCCAGGTCAGGATCGACGACGGGGCGGGCGGCTATTCCGAGGGGTGGTCCCTGATGGATACGCGGTGGGGTCGGCTGGTCAACCTCACGGCGCGGGACAGGATCGAGGCGATGGGGCGTCAGCTTGAGGTGTCGGCGCGTCTGCGGTTCCGGTGGCGCGACGACTTCCCCTTCCCGGCGCTCCTGCGGATTGACGGGTCCTATATGTTGTCCGTAGGGCCACCGGTGGACATAGGCGACCGGCGCCGGTACCTGGAGTACGACGTGCGGAGCATCAAGGAGCCGGTAGCGATACTGGATCCCACACCGACGGCGACGCCGCAACCCACACCCACGGCGACTGAGTAGGGATGGGCCATGATCGAGACGAGCATCGAGGGTCTGGAGCGGGCAATGGCCCGCCTGCGAGAGATCGGCGGGCAAGCCGATGAGATCGCGGGCCGGGAGATCGTCGCGTCAGCCATCGCCGTCCAAGCTCGGGCCAAGCAGATCCTTACGGAGACGGCTGCGGTGGACACGGGGCGCCTCCGCAACTCCATCGCCGCCGCCGACACCGAGGATCAGGTGGTGTCGGCCTCGTCACAGGCCACGGGAGCAGATGAGGGCGGCGTCGAAGCGCCGAACCGCCTGAGCGCCGCAACCCGGAACGCCACCATCGGGACGAACGTGGACTACGCGCCGAAGATCCACTACGGGACGCGCAGGATGCCCGCGAGGCCGTTTCTGGTCCCCGCCGTTGAGGAAGAGCGGCCCCGGCTGGTTGAGCGGCTGGAGAAGGCCGTCAAGAGGTTCGAGCGATGAGCGCCGCCGCCGCCATCCAACGCGCCATGTACACGCGCCTGGACAACGACG
>REBS01000018.1 GCA_007692605.1 Gemmatimonadales bacterium | reverse complement strand
TTCGAGGGGATCCTTCTCGTGGTCGGAGACGAGCTTGCCGACCAACCGGAGGATTTTGGATCCTCGGCGGCGCTCTTCATCTATCTCGGCCAGTACCCCTCTCCGGCGACCCGGACAGCGCACGGGATTCTCCCGATCAGCACGCACGCAGAGCAGGAAGGGACCTTCACCAATCACGAGGGAAGGGTCCAGCGCTTCTGGCCCGGAACCCATCCTCCGGGGGCCGCACGACCCGGATGGTTGGTGATGGCCGCCCTGAGAGCGCACCTCACCGACTCCGCCGTACCCGCGGGTGCAGCGGAGATGTTCGAGGAGGCCGCCCGTTCCGTTCCGGAATTTCAGGGCCTCGGCTACCCTCACTTGGGCACGCGCGGTGCGTTGATCAATGAGCCGGTGAAGCTTCCGGGGACCTGACGCAGAACTCGGTTTCATTATCTTCCGCCCTGGCCGGGCGGACTCCCGAGGTGGAGATCCGGCCGGGGCTCGTCACGGACATCAGAGAAGAACGATACGGGATGCAAGAGCTTTCACCGACAGCCTTCCTGATCAGCTCATCGATCAAGGTGTTTCTGGTCTTCTCCGTCTCGCTCGCGGTGGTCGCCTACATGACCCTGCTCGAGCGGCGGGTCTCCGGATTCATCCAGGATCGCCTGGGGCCCAACCGGGTCGGGCCGTTCGGGCTGCTGCAGCCGGTCGCCGACGGGATCAAGAACATCCTGAAAGAGGAGACGATGCCGGCGACGGCCAATCGGCGCTTCTTCATCCTGGCCCCGATGCTTTCGATCATCCTGGCGGTCGTGCTCATCGCGGTCGTTCCCTTCGCCGCACCCCTGCCGACGCCCTGGGGCGTCGTGGACATGGTCGTGGCCGATATCCCGATCGGGATCCTCTTCATCCTCGCGTTCTCGTCTCTGGGTGTGTACGGGATGTTCCTGGCAGGGTGGGCATCGAACAACAAGTATGCCTTCCTCGGAGCGCTCCGCTCCTCGTCGCAGATGGTCAGTTACGAGGTTGCGCTCGGACTTTCTCTGATCCCGGTCTTCATGCTGGCCGGAAACGTCACGCTCACCGAGATCGTGTGGCAGCAGCAGCTTCTCGGCTTCTGGTTCCTCTTCCCGCTTTCGCTGGCCTTCATCCTCTTCGTCATCTCCGGGTTTGCCGAGACGAATCGGCTCCCGTTCGATCTTCCCGAAGCGGAGTCGGAGCTGGTGACGGGCTACCACACCGAGTATTCCGCAATGAAGTTCTCGATGTTCTTCATCGCCGAGTACAGCCATATCCTCGTCGTCTCGGCCCTCATGGCGACGCTTTTCCTGGGGGGATGGAGTGTCCCCTTCTGGAGTGGAGATCACATGTTCTGGTTCGACGGCCAGCTGATCTCCGGCTTCACGGCGGCGGGGGCCCCGATCGCGGCGGAGCCGGCGGTCTGGAAGACGCTGCTGACCCTGCTGTCGTTTTCGCTCAAGACCTTCTTCTTCATCCTGGTCTTCGTATGGGTGCGGTGGACCCTCCCGCGATTCCGGTACGACCAGGTGATGCATCTTGGGTGGAAGGTCATGCTTCCGGTCTCGCTCGCCTACGTGATGCTCGTGGCGGCGACCATCCTGGTCCTTGACCAGATGGCGATCGAAGGGTTCATGTTCGGCGCCGTGCTCACCGCCGTCAGCGGTGTGGCGACGGGTGCGTTCGTGTTCGTGCTCGACCGCGACCGCATCATGTCGGGGGCAGCGGTCGGTCCGGAAGGCGTGAGTGAACTCAGGGAACCGCTGCCCAGCCGTACCGGGACGCTCCCGGCCGATGCTCCGAATCCTCTGATCAGCCGATAAGGACTCAACGATGGCAGTGACAGTGAAAGTTCTCAGGCGTCCCGCCGCGGGCAAGACCTCGTATCTGCGTTCCGCGCTCAAGGGCATGGGGCTGACCTTCAAGCACATGGTCAATCCCAACAAGGCCACGCATCAGTACCCCGAGGAGCCGGTCAAGCTGTCTCCCCGGTGGCGTGGCACCCACGTGATGGAGGTCCACGCGGACGGTCGGCCCAAATGTGTCGCGTGCGGACTCTGTCCGACGGTCTGCCCGGCGAACTGCATCCGACTCGTCGGGGGAGAGGACGACCAGGGAGTCCGGTATCCGATCGTCTACGAGATCGACGAGTTCCGATGCATCTTCTGCGGCATGTGCCAGGAGGTCTGCCCGGTCGAGGCGATCCATGTCGGACAGCACTTCGAAAACGCGGAATTCTCCAGGGAGCGATTCGTGTACGACCTCGACCGACTCATGGAGCAGGACCACGAGTCCACGCTCCTCTGGGACCCCTCCGATCCCCGCTCGGAGTAAGGACGCCAATTCATGGTTGAAATCCTCTTCTACATCTTCGCCGCGGTCGCGGTGGGCGGAGCCTTCCGGGTGGTGTTCCAGAGGAACCCCGTCGGCAGCCTGCTCTTCATGGTCGCGACGCTGGCCAGCCTTGCCGGGATCTTCGTCCTCTTCGAGGCGCATTTCCTTGCGGCGATTCAGATCATCGTGTACGCGGGGGCCATCATGGTCCTCTTCCTCTTCGTGATCATGCTCCTGAACCTCGGACATGACTATCGAAAGGACCTGCAGTTCGGGCTGGGGATGATCCTGGCCTTCGCGGTGACCGGCGGGATTGCCGGAATTCTGGTCCGACAGCTGGGTGGGGCGGGGACGAGTGCGGTGGAGCAGGCGCTGCCCGGGCCCGAGGCGATGGATCAGTTGATTCAGGAGCAGGGGATCATCGGATCGATCGCCCGCCCCCTTTTCACGGACTACGTCGTGGCCTTCGAGCTCACGGGGATCCTACTTCTGGTGGCTCTCGTCGGAGCCATCGCCATCGCCAAACGGAGGGTCTGAGACCGATGCTCGCAGAAGCGCTCATCCTCAGTGCCATTCTCTTCGTGATCGGGATGCTCGGGGTTCTGGTGAGGAGAAACGTGATTATCATGTTCCTCTGCATCGAACTCATGCTCAATGCCGTGAACCTCTCCTTCGTGGCGTTGTCCCGTTTCATCGGAATCGAAGGCCAGATTTACGTGTTCTTCGTGATGACGGTCGCGGCCGCCGAGGCCGCGGTGGGGCTCGCAATCATCATCTCGATCTTCCGACACTACGAGACGGTGGACGTGAACAACTTCAACCTCCTGAAGTGGTGAGGGCATGATTTCACTGGGATTCATCAGCGCCGGGTCGATCCAGGCGGGTGGAACCGGGGGATTCGACCCACTCCTCCCCGGCCTCATTCTGCTCCTGCCCCTTCTCGGCTTCGCGCTGAACGGCGCGCTCGCGCTCGCGAGTGGGCGGCGCTCGGCGGACCGCGTTCGGAACTCGATTCCGGAGGAGGATCATGCCACGGGAGCGGTACCGCTGACGCATTCCCTCCCGACGTGGATCGGGCCGGGAGTGCTGTTGGGGGCCTTCGTACTTACCACGATCAACTTCGTGCGGCTTCTCGGCGTCGAACTCACGGAACCCGTGATTCGCAGCTACTGGAGCTGGATGCCGACCGGAACCCTTTCGGTGGACGCGGCGATTCAGCTCGACCAGCTCTCGATGATCATGATGATGGTGGTCACGGGAGTCGGATTCCTCATCCACGTCTTCAGCGTGGGGTACATGAAGGAGGATCCGGGCTACCCCCGGTATTTCGCATACCTGAATCTCTTCGTGTTCTTCATGCTGGTGCTGGTAGCCGGAGCCAACTTTCCCGTAATGTTCGTCGGGTGGGAGGGCGTCGGTCTCTGCTCCTATCTCCTGATCGGGTTCTGGTTTCAGGACCGGGAAAAGGCGGACGCCGGGAAGAAGGCCTTCATCGTCAACCGGGTCGGGGACTTCGGCCTGCTGATGGCGATGTTCCTGCTTTTCGCCACCTTCGGGACGCTGGATTACGCCAGCATCTTCGCGGCCGCACCGGACACGCTGCTCTACGGTGGGGGGATCGTGACCGCTATCACTCTCTTCCTGCTGCTCGGCGCGGTGGGGAAGAGCGCGCAGATTCCCCTCTACGTCTGGCTCCCCGATGCCATGGCCGGGCCCACGCCGGTGTCGGCTCTGATCCACGCCGCGACGATGGTCACCGCGGGGGTATACCTGGTAGCGCGGGCATCGGTTCTCTTCGCCCTGGCTCCAGTGTCGGCGGCGGCGGTGGCGACGATCGGGGCGCTCACGGCGCTCTTCGCCGCTACGATCGCCCTCAAGCAGTACGACATCAAGAAGGTCCTGGCCTACTCCACGGTCTCGCAGCTCGGGTTCATGTTCATGGGGGTTGGGGTCGGTGCCTACGCGGCCGGGGTCTTCCACCTCATGACCCATGCCTTCTTCAAGGCACTGCTTTTCCTTGGAGCGGGGGCGGTGATCCACTCCATGCACCACGCGCTGCATTCCACCCACAAGGACTGGGACGCGCAGGACATGCGGAACATGGGGGGGCTCCGGCGCTTCATGCCGATCACCTGGATCACGATGTGGGCAGCCACTCTGGCGATCGCCGGGATCTGGCCCTTCGCTGGATTCTTCTCGAAGGACGAGATCATCTGGTACGTCGGAACCGCGGGTGCCTTCTCGGGGCTCTACGTGGTGCTCTGGGGAATCGCGCTGGCGGCTGCCGTGCTTACGGCGTTCTATATGACGCGCATGATGATCATGACCTTCCACGGCCCGAACCGCACCGGGGAACCCGAGAGCAAGCACCTGCACGAGGCGCCGCTCAACATGACGATCCCCCTCGGCATCCTGGCGGTCCTCTCGGTCTTCGGCGGATGGGTCAATGTGCCCGGTTCCGTCCGGGAGTCCTTCTTCGGGGGCTTCGGCATCCTCCCGATGTCCGATTGGCTCGACCGCTGGCTGGCGCCGGTGACCCAGTCGGCCGATGCCGTGCGGGCCTCGCAACTCGGCGCCTACGCCGATGTGGCCCCCGTGGGCGGAGGACACGTCGTCTGGGGGGCGATCGCGACGGTGACGGCGATGGTGGTCGTGATCGTGACAGCGCGCTACTTCCTCTCGCGGACCATTCAGCCTGCGCACGAGGCCGGGGAGCCGGATCGGGGCATCGGAAAGGTCCTCTACAACAAATGGTACGTCGACGAGCTCTACGATGCGATCATCGTCCGCCCCCTGATCGGCGTATCGCGCTGGTGCTGGCGCGTGATCGATCGGGTCCTCATCGATGGGACCGTGAATGCGGTTGGAAGCGTCTCGAAGGGGGTGGGCTGGTTCGGCTCGCTCTTCCAGACCGGACAGGTGAACACCTACGCCTTCATCCTTGCCCTGAGCGCCCTCGTGGTGCTCGGCGCCTTCATCTTCTGAGGTCGGCGGAATGACGGGACTTCTCGACGCAATGGGCTACGCGGATTGGATTCTGCATGCCCTCATATGGTTGCCCCTGGTGGGGATGGCAGTCGTTCTGCTGTCCCCCGAGGAGCGGGCGAAGCACGTGGCCTTCGGCTGGGCGCTGGGGCTCTTCGTGCTGAGCCTCGGTCTCTGGTGGGTCTTCGACCCGGCCGGACCCCTCTTCCAGCTGACCAGCATGACGGAGTGGATCGGGGCGTGGGGCGTCAGCTACGCGCTCGGTATGGACGGGATCAGTCTCTTCATGATCCTGCTCACCACCTTCACGATGCCGGTGGCGATCCTCGGATCGTTCAACTACATCAAGGAGAGGCAGCGGGCCTTCTATTCCCTCATGCTCCTCCTTCAGATGGGCATCGTGGGTGTATTCGCTTCGATGGACCTGTTCCTCTTCTACGTCTTCTTCGAATTGACCCTGGTCCCAATGTATTTCATCGTCGGGATCTGGGGAGGAGAACGGAGGATCTACGCGGCGGTGAAGTTCTTTCTCTACACC
>REBS01000168.1 GCA_007692605.1 Gemmatimonadales bacterium | reverse complement strand
ATCGGTTCGCGGTCGACCGGGGTCGAGACGGGGGTCGCCTTCCAGCTGCGACCCCTGCCGCGAAGGACGGATGTGGTGCCCGAGTTCCTCGAGCCGCTGGTGCGGATCCTCTTGCCCCCGGGGCTCGCCCGGCGGCTGAACGACGCCGAGTTCCAGTGGAGCCCCGAGGAGCTGCGGGTGGGCAGCACGCTGCGTCGGCGATCCTTCGAGATCACGCGCTTCGAGCAGATCATCGACCAGGGGAGGCTGGATCCGGGTTCGCGGGCCGAGGCTCCGGAGTCATGGCTCGACAGTCGGGGGCGGGTCGCCTTCCGGCCGGGGGGGACGGTGACGGCCTCGATGGAGCTCAATTCCGAGCGAGACCTTCTCGATCCCCAGACGGGGGTGCTCGATCCCCGGGTGCGTCCCCTGGTCGAGGCGGTGAGGCGCGAGATCGCGGGGATCGGGCTGGGATGGGAGACCCGGCGGAGCCTGCTGGTGCGGGCCGGAGCACGGCCCGAGATCCTGCCCGGGGTGGTGACCGATGTGAGCGTGCTGAACCGGTATGGGACCGACCGCAACGCCCGGCTGGTGCGGCTTGGGATGATCACCGACGAGGGGGGGATGTCGGGGGCCGGGCTCGAGGGGTCGGGGATCGAGGGGATCTCGGTCGCAGCCGGTGCGGTGGGGGACTCCGCGCTCCTGCGCAACGTCCGGGTCGAACGGGAGCTGCGGGGGGCCGTCACGATGGACCCCGCCCGGGTGGTGCCGATCGACGCGCTCGACGTGGTGATCTCGCGCCTGAGCCCTCTGAACCTGACCCTGCAGAGCGGGCTCGTCTCGGGATACTTTCGCGAAGATGTGGATCCGGGGCTGGGGCTGCAGCTCGGGTTCGGGCGGGCGGGGAACTTTCGCGAGATCGACGAGGTCCGGGCGTCGACGCTGGTGGATCGTCGCTCGGTGGGGGCGGGAACCGGGGTGCGACTTCCATCGGCCTTCTTCATCAACCTGAACCTGCAGGACACCCGGATCCGCGCCCTCGACCAGCGCTCGGAGCGCGAGGCCCGGACCCGCAGCTGGCCCGACCTGCGGGTCGGCTCTTCGGATGTGCCGGTGCCGGGTGCGTGGGACGGGGTGCTCGAGCGCGTCTCCTTCACCTCGGGGCTGCAGAGGGTGCGGGAGCGGGTGGACTTCGGGGAGGGCATCCAGGAGAGGGAGCGCACCGATGTGCGGGTTCCGGCCGAGATCACCTTCCAGTGGGCGGGTGGGGTGACCGCCCGGCTGCGGGGGACGGTGGTCGAGGGTGATGGCCGCGACCCGACGGGTGCGACCGAGCGCTCCAATCGCGAGGCGGGGGTTTCGATCGAGACCCGCCTTCGTCCCCGGGGGGGACTCGAGGCGCGCTTCGACGCCCCCTTTCGACTCTCGATCGTGGGACAGTATTCCTCGCAGGACGAGTGCCGGACGCCGTCGGGGCAGGAGGAGTGCGTGCCCTTCCTGGATCAGGTCAGCCGAAGCCTCGGGCTCAGCATGGACACCATGGTGTCGGGCTTCGAGGTGGGAGGCCAGGCGTCGCTGATCGACCGGCGCTCCTTCACCGGCTTCGAGAGCGGATTCACCCAGCTGCAGGTGGGGATCTGGGGGCGGATGGAATTCAGCGCCGGACCGGTGGGGCGGCTGGACCGGGCGGACCCGGATCCCTTCGGGGGCTGAGCGGGGGGCGAGCTGAGCGGTGGCGTCCCGTGTGGCGGCGTCCCGAACGGCCATGGCCTCGCCCGCGCGCGGGCGCCTCTTTTAGCGGCATGACCGAAGATGAACGTCGTGCCGCGCTCTGGGCCGCCGCCGTCCTCCTGCTCGCATCGCTCGTGCGGCTGGGCTGGGAGATGCGACCGGTCGATCCCCTGCTCCCGGCGGACACCGCCGCGTATGCCGGGCTGATCGAGGAGACGCGTGCGGCGGTCGAAGACCAGGAGCGGCGTCAGGTCCCCCTGGCGCCCGGGGAGCGGATCGATCCCAATCGGGCTTCCGAGGTCGAGTTGGCCCGGCTTCCCGGGGTGGGTCCGGCGCTCGCCTCGCGGATCGCGGCCGCCCGGCGCGCGACTCCATTCCAGCGGAGTGAAGACCTCCTCGATGTTCCGGGGGTCGGAGCGGGCACGTTGGCCCGACTGGCCGAATATCTCGATCTCGATGACCCGCCTCCGCCTTCGTCCGGCACCGGGGCCGGAGGGGCCGACGTTCAACGGGTCGCGGTCAACCGGGTGGGGGCCGCGGAGCTGCAGGCGCTGCCCGGGATCGGGCCCGCCCTGGCGGAGCGGATCGTGGCGGACCGCACCCTTCACGGTGCGTTCGACGTGCCCGAAGACCTGCTGCGGGTTCCGGGGATCGGCCCGTCGACGCTCGAGGCGATTGTGCCCATGGTGAGCTTCGCCCGGTGACCTCGGGGAGAGAATTCGCTGACCTGGCCCTGCAAAGCTTGCTTGACCCCGCATGAGGCCGGGGCCTACTTTCACGGTAGACTGCGTGGACTCACGCACACCGCAGAGATGGTCGCGCCCGTGGATCCCCGCAGCCCTTCGCCACCTCGAATCAGGACTCAGCGCTTTCCCATGAGCACACGGCTCGCCCAGGACCGCCTCGGAGACCTGCTTCTCCGCGAGGGCCTCATCTCGCAGGAACAGCTCCAGAAGGCCCTTGCCGAGGCCCGAACGGGAGGCACCCGTCTGGGCTCGGCCCTCGTCAAGTTGGGCTTCCTTCAGGAAGAGGAACTCACCCGAATGCTTGCCCGCTACTACCGGGTGCCGGCCGTGGATCTGAACCGGGTCGAGGTGGACCCGAAGATCATTCGACTGGTGCCGGGTGACGTCGCGCTCAAGCACCTGGTGCTCCCGCTTCGCCGGGTGGGACGTACGCTCACGGTGGCAATGGTCAACCCGACCGACCTGGGGGCGATCGACGACCTGAAGTTCGTGACCCGCTTCGAGATCGACCCGGTGGTGGTGGGCGAGGTCACCCTTCGCCAGCACCTCGAGCAGTACTACGACGGCACCGAAGACCGGATGACCGAGATCCTCTCGGATCTGTTCGACGAGGCCGACGTCGAGGTGGTCGAAGACGAAGAGGAAGAGGTCTCGGTCGCGGCGCTCCGTGAGCAGGTGGACGCGGCGCCGGTGGTCCGCTTCATAAACGGGCTGTTGACCGACGCCGTCAACAAGGGCGTGTCGGACATTCACATCGAGCCCTTCGAGAAGGAGATCCGGGTGCGCTACCGGATCGACGGGGCGCTGCAGGAGGTGTTGAAACCCCCGTTCAAGATGAAGGCGGCCCTGACCTCGAGGATCAAGATTCTGGCCGACCTGAACATCGCAGAGCGCCGGGTCCCGCAGGACGGGCGAATCAAGTTGCGGATGCGCAAGAAGGTCGTGGACTTCCGCGTGTCGACGCTGCCGGTCATCTTCGGCGAAAAGATCGTGCTGAGGATCCTGGACAAGGGAAATCTCACCTTCGATCTCCTGAAGTTCGGCTTCGAGCCCAAGGCCGAAAAGGACTTCATGGAGGCGATCGCCCAGCCCTACGGAATGGTGCTGGTGACGGGGCCGACGGGATCCGGCAAGACGACGACGCTCTACTCGGCGCTCTCGAAGATCAACACCGAAGAGGTCAACATCATGACGGCCGAGGATCCGGTGGAGTACAATCTCCACGGGATCAACCAGGTCCTGGTGCGGACCGAGATCGGGATGTCGTTCGCGAACGCCCTGCGCGCCTTCCTGCGGCAGGACCCGAACATCATCATGGTGGGTGAGATCCGGGACCTCGAGACGGGTGGGATCTCGATCAAGGCGGCGCTGACGGGCCACCTGGTCCTTTCTACGCTTCATACCAATGACGCCCCCTCGACGGTGACGCGCCTGATCGACATGGGGCTGGAGCCCTTCAATGTGGCCTCGGCGCTGAGCCTCGTGACCGCCCAGCGGCTGGTCCGGCGGATCTGCACCGACTGCAAGGCCGCAGCAACGTATCCCGAGGCGTACCTCGAAGCGGCCCGAATTCCGCGGGACTACGTCAAGGAGACGACCTTCTACAAGGGGAAGGGCTGTGATCGCTGCAATGGCTCGGGGTATCGGGGCCGTCAGGGCCTCTATGAAGTGATGGCCATCGGCTCCCGGCTGCGAAAGCTGATCATGGCCGAGGCGGGGACCGATGCCCTGCGCGAGGCCGCGATCGAAGAGGGTATGCTCACCCTGCGGATGGATGGACTGAAGAAGGTCTCGGCGGGAATCACGACGCTCGAAGAGGTCATCAAGGAGACGGCTGAGGTCCAATGACCCGCCGCATACTGTCAAATCTGAAACACCGGAATGCCCATGGCACCCCCTGAAGCCCCGGCCGGCGGCCGTGAAGAGGTCAGCATTCGAGCCCTTCTCGAAGAGATGATCGGGAAGGGAGCCTCCGACCTCCACCTGACGGTGGGCGAGAAGCCCAAGATCCGGATCGATGGGCGGCTCATCGATACCGAGGGTGGGCGGGAGCTGGCTCCGAAGGATACGCTGACCCTGGCCTACTCGATCCTCACCGAACAGCAGAAGAAGCGGTTCGAGACCGACGACGAGCTCGATTTCTCGTTCGGGATCCAGAACCTCTCGCGTTTCCGCGGAAACTGCTACAAGCAGCGGGGCTGTATCGGGATGGCGCTCCGCCAGATCCCCTACGAGATCCACGGTCTCGACGCCCTGGGACTTCCCGCCGTGCTGAAGAAGCTCGCGGAGAGGCCGCGGGGGCTGATCCTGGTGACGGGCCCCACGGGATCGGGGAAGTCCACGACCCTGGCGGCCATGGTCGACAAGATCAACCGGGAGCGCGAGGGACACATCCTCACGGTCGAGGACCCGATCGAGTTCCTGCATCACCACAAGGGCTGTACGGTGAACCAGCGCGAGGTGGGCACCGACACGAAGTCCTTCGCGCGGGCGCTCAAGTATGCGCTGCGGCAGGATCCCGACGTGATCCTGGTCGGTGAGATGCGGGACCTCGAGACGATGCAGGCCGCACTCACGATCGCCGAGACCGGCCACCTGGTGCTCGCCACCCTGCACACGAACTCGGCGGCCGAGTCCATCAACCGGATCATCGACGCCTTCCCGTCCCATCAGCAGTCGCAGATCCGGGCCCAGCTCTCCTTCGTGCTCGAAGGGGTGGTCACGCAAACGCTGATTCCGCGAGCCCGCGGGACCGGCAGGGTGGTCGCCTCCGAGGTGATGCTCTGCACCTCGGCGATCCGTGCCCTGATCCGGGACGAGAAGATCCACCAGATCTATTCTCTGCTTCAGGCCGGAAAGAAGCACGGGATGCAGACGATGAACGACAGCCTGCAGCAGCTGGTGCTGCAGCGGGAGATCAAGCTCGAAGATGCGCTCCGGGTGTCTCAGGATCCCAAGGAGTTGTTGCGGGCCCTGGGCGAGCCGGTGCCGGGATGATGCGGATGCGGGGTTCGCTTGAATTCATGATCGGGGGGAACTGACCATGCCGAAATTTACCTACAGCGCGCGACCGGCCACCGGAGGCGAGATCCGATCCGGTGAGGTCGACCTGAAGACGAAAGAAGAGGTGATGGATCACCTTCGCCGTCAGAAGCTGATCCCGGTTTCGGTACGAGAGAAGCCGAAGGAGTTCTCGCTCTCACTCTCGTTCGGGTCCGGGGTGAAGACCCGCGAGATCGTGATCTTCACGCGGCAGTTCGCGACCATGATCAACGCGGGACTCCCCCTGGTGCAGAGCCTCGATATTCTGGCCGAGCAGACCGAAAACGCCGCGTTTCAGAAGGTGATCCGCGATGTCCTCTACGATGTGGAGTCCGGAAACACCCTGGCCGATGCGATGGGCAAGCACCCGAAGGTCTTCTCGAAGCTCTTCGTGAGCATGGTTTCGGCGGGAGAGGCCGGAGGTATCCTCGACACGAT
>REBS01000141.1 GCA_007692605.1 Gemmatimonadales bacterium | reverse complement strand
GGCGAAGGCCACCCCCGCCAGGATCGAGAGTGCGGCGGCCGACCGGCTCCAGATCACTCGACCCGACCCCGAGCGTCCCGCCGAGCTCCCGGCCGAGCTTCCCGACCAGCGACCCAGGATCCAGCCCGCCAGCGCCAGGAGCAGGAGCCCCGCCAGGAGCGCGGTCGCCCCGTCGATCCCGGTCTGCAGTCCGAACACCCACAGCAGCCAGAGGGCGACCGCGAACATTGGAAAGGCCATGAGCTGCCGGAAGGTCTCCATCCAGCGGCCGGGCGCGGGGAGCTTCTCGAGGAGTCCGGGGGCGCTCGACAGCACCATGTAGGGGGTTGCCATCCCCAGCCCCAGCCCGGCGAAGATCGCCAGGCTCTCGACCGGCGGCCGGATGAAGGCGGCGCCGATCGCCACCCCCATCAGGGGCGCCGTGCAGGGGGTCGCCACGATCGTGGCCAGCACCCCGGTCAGGAAGGAGTCGCGATAGCCCCCTCCCGATCCCACCCGACCCAGACGGGTGAGCGAGGTACCGATCTCGAAGAGGCCCAGCAGGTTGAGCCCGATCAGGAAGAGGAGTGCGGTAAGCGCCGCCACGATCCGGGGGTCCTGGAGCTGGAATCCCCACCCCACATCGGCCCCGGCGGCCCGGATCGCAAGGAGGAGCCCGGCCAGCGCCAGAAAGGAGAGCACCACCCCCAGCCCGAAGACGTAGCCGTGGCGGCGGACCCGCCGGGGCTCCGAGCCGGCCTGGTTCACGAAGCTCAGGATCTTGAGCGAGATCACCGGAAAGACGCACGGCATCAGGTTCAGCATCAGCCCGCCCAGGAAGGCGAGCACCAGTGCGACGAGCAGGGTGGGAATGCCCGATCCGGTCTCGTCGGCGCCCTGCGCGGCCTGCACGGCCTGCGATTCAGGGGGCAGGAGCGCGGCGATCTGGTCGGTCGGGACCGCCTCGATCGCAACCGCGATATCCAGCGCGGGGACCGCACCCGGCTCCCAGCCCGGGGTGCCGACCGGGGGCGCGAGCACCCCTTCGAGCCGTTCGGGCAGCTCGCCCATGTAGCGGCTGGGCTCCAGGATCAGCCGGGCCGCGTTCGAGCCGGGGCCCATGACCACGGGCTGCAGGGCGGCGTGCTCCAGGACCGATGGGTTCCGCGGAAAGAAGTAGAGGTCGTCGAGTTCGCCCTGCCAGCCGGCGGGGGCCTCGACCTGCAGCACGAAGGTCTCGTCGCCGTAGAGGGCGTCGAGGGACCAGCCCGACGGGTCGCCGGCCCCCCTCACCGCGACGGGAAGAAGCGACCGGGCCTCGGCGAAGCGCTCGTCCCACTCGGGGTCGGCCTCGGGCCCATCCGCCACCACCGCGAGTTCGAGCGAGACCGGGGCGTCGGTGAACAGGCAGATCTCGTCGCAGAAGAGCCATTCGGCCACCCCGCCCAGGGTGATCGCCGTACCGGGCTCGACGCCGTCGGGCACCTGCAGGTCCATGAGCAGGAGGGTCTCGTCGCCGTACCCGTAGCTCATCAGGGGGGGGACTTCGTAGCGCTCGGGCCGGGGCCAGAGGATCTCCGAGATCTCGAAGCCCTCGGGGACCCCCTCCCAGTGCACCACGGCTTCGGCACCCGCGTCGCCCGGGTTGATCCAGTAGGTGTGCCACCCCTCGGGCACCCGGATCGACAGCCCGATCTGGATCCGCTCACCCGGCAGGATTGAGCGGCGTTCCGAGACGAGCTCGGCCTGCGAGAGGAGCGAAGGATCCTCGTAGATCGCCTCGGCGGCGACCGGCGGGGTCGCCCCCGCGTCCTGCGCAGCGAGGGGCGTCGTCCACCCGACCGCGAGAAGCACCCAGATCGCGCACCAGGCCGTGCGCCGGGCGATTCGTCGGGCGTGACGCCCGCAGCCAGGCCCCATCCGACGCCGGGACTCACGCCCGGATACACGCTCGGACACGAGTCCAGGCACACGGGCCCGAAAGGCGGATCGCTCGGCCGGATCTCTCATCACACGCGGGACGAAGGACAAAGGTCCGAAACCACGCACCGCTCACAGCGGGGGTTTCGGGCGTCGCAGACCTCTCTGCCATGAAAGATGAACAGATGAGAGAGCAGGGTCCACCGCTCCCGCGGAAAGATCTTCACCAGATCGCGCTCCACCTTGACCGGACTGGTCTCCCCGGTGAGCCCCATCCGCTTCGCCAGGCGCTTCACGTGCGTGTCGACCACGACCCCCTCGTCGATCCCGAAGGCGTTGCCCAGCACCACGTTGGCGGTCTTGCGTCCGACGCCGGGCAGTGCGCTCAGATCCTTCATGGTCCGCGGGATCTCGCCCCCGTGCTCGTCGACCACGGCATCGGCCATCCCGATCAGGTTCTTCGCCTTGTTTCGAAAGAATCCGGTCGAGTGCACCAGCGCCTCGACGTCCTGCTGACGGGCGCCGGCCAGGCTCTCGGGGTCCGGGTATCGGTCAAAGAGCGCCGGGGTGACCTTGTTGACCCGCATGTCGGTGCACTGCGCCGACAGGATCGTGGCCACCGTGAGCTCGTAGGGGTTGCGGTGATCGAGTGCGCAGTGGGCGTCCGGGTACTCAGCGTGCAGGCGATCGAAGATCTCGGCCGCCCGCTCCCGCTTCCGGGTCAACGACTCTCTCGCCATCAGCGCTCTCCACTCAGTCGCACGCGGTGCACCCGCACCACCGGGTCCGGGGCGTCCGGGACGCCGTCACCGGCCGTCTCGTCGCCGGCACCCGCACCCTCTTCGGGTTCCGCGACCGCGCCCGGCACCGTCTGGATGTACCCCAGGGCGCGCGCCGACAGCTTCAGCACCTCGCCCGCGGTCTCGAGCGAGTAGAGCCGGTCGATCTCACCACCGGGCAACGTCGTCTCGAAATCCACCCCTTCCTCGCGCGCCGGCCGCTCGATCCAGGCCCCGGCGTCGGCCATCGGCACCGGGTCCAGGGGAATCACCGAGAACCCCGCCCGATCGGGCCGCATCCCGGTCACCACCAGGAGCGAGAGCGACGCCCCGCTCGACGCCGTCCAGAAGATCCCGTCGACCGCCTCGGCCGGCCCCTCCTCGTCGGGGCGGGTCCAGAAGAGGTACTCGGGAAGCCGCAGGTATCCGGAGGGCGCGGGCAGCGAATGATCCCAGCCCTCGGGCACCGGATTGCTCTCGACCAGGTAGCGCGCCGTCCCCTTCTCGATCTCGTACAGGGGTCGCCCGGCCCGATCGAAGTGATAGGCGTGAAAGAGAAAGGCGCCCATGGTCCGGAGCAGTTCGGCTCCCCCCTCCCCCTCGCGTAGCTCTCGCACGGCCCGTCCGACCTGGCCCAGCAGGAGGAAGGCGCCGGGGTCCTGCCCCTCCGTCTCGCGGCTCTCGATCTCTTCGGCAATCAACCCGAAGCACTCGCGGGCGAACTCCCCGTCGGGCAGCCCCATCTCGAAGGGGCTCACCCGACCCCCGTCGGCTCGATCGGCCATCGTGTCCCCCTCGCTCATGAGCTATCTCCCGTACGATCCATCGGTGGCCCTCCGGCCGCCCGCCCCGGCGCGCCATCCGAGGCATCGGGCGAGTCGGGCGCCTCTCCCACCACCTCGGGCTCGGCCTCGGACTCGAGCAGATCGAGGGGAGACGAACCGAAGAGCCCCTTGAGCCGCTCCACCAGGGGCCTGCGCCGCACCAGCACCACCTGCACCCATCCCCCTCCGGCCTCGACCCCGGCCATCCAGACGTAGTGGATGTCCCCCAGTTCCTCGGGCGCCTCGAAGGCCCACAGGGAGCCGTCCCACTCGAACTCCACCCGCCCCGCCTCGCGCAGCTCCGCCTCGCTCCATCGCTGCTCCAGGTACACGTCGTACTCGACCCGGAATATCCCCGGCGCCAGGGGGATCCCGTACTGGTAGTACCAGGGGTCGAACTCCTCGCCCTGCCCCCGCTTGTAGGTCTCCTCCATGGCGTAGTCGAGCCCCTCGAGGGCATCGTCTTCGGCCAGGAACTCCAGGTGGTGCCGCAGCTCGTGGGTGATCGTCTCCCAGAGCTCCTCCTCCCAGTCGAAGCGCGGGCTGCGCTCGGCGAGCTTCGCAAAGGACCCGTAGTAGATCGCCACGATCGAACGCGTCGAATCCGGGCCCATGTACCCCGACGGATAGGGCTCGGTGAAGCACATCCCGAGGGTGAAGTAGTCGTCGTGATCGGGGTGGGCCTCGACCTCGGGACGCACCACGATCCCATCGATCCCCTCCTTGTAGATCTCGGGGATCTCTTCCCACATGGCGTGCGCGCGGGCTTCGAAGACCGGGTGTTCGGGGAGGCCTTTACCGGCCGACTCCGGGATCGTGGTTTCGGTCATGGCTCCCCGGGCGGATCCGCGCGCCCTGCTCCGCCCCCCCCTGTGCGCCCCTCGCCGCGACCTTCGTCGCGCGCGCCGGCGTCCCCTTCGGTGTGCTCCTCCATCCGGAAGGCACTGCCCCCCGCGACGGTGCGTGCCACCATCCAGCGGTTCAGCGCAATGAAGATCGCGAGCACGATGCCCCACTGGGCCACCACGGTGCCGATGTTGAAGGTGGCGATCGGGTTCCAGGTGGCCGAGAAGTCCTCGCCGCGCACCTGCCAGAGCCACCAGCCGATCAGGACCACGGCCTGCACCATGATCAGGCGGATCGCCCAGTCCCACCAGGCGCCGATGTGGATGTCGGAGTCGCCGGTGTTGATGAAGGTGTTGCGCCAGTCGGTGACCCCGTAACGGAGCACCGCGAAGGCGAAGAAGAAGCCCGAGAGCATGAGCCCGACGCCCCACACGAAGTCCTGGTTGCCGAAGAAGTCCATCGAGAGCGCCGAGGGCACCCCCATCAGCAGCCCGGAAATGCCGACCACCGCGATCGCCGGACCGCGCGCGAGGCCCAGGTCCATGACCACCCGGCTCGCCAGCTCGATCATCGCGATCAGCGAGCTCCAGGCCGCGAAGACGAGCGCCAGGAAGAAGATCGCCATGAAGAACTGGCCGAAGGGGATCTCTGCGAACAGCTGCGGCACCCAGATGAAGGTGAGCCCCTCGTTGCCCGCCCCGACGATCTCGCTGGCCGCGTTCGGCATGACCGAGAAGACCGTGCAGAGCACCATGATCCCGGCCAGCAGCGACATGGCGTTGTTTCCGAACCCGATCACGAAGGCGTTCAGGGCGGTGTCCTCGCGCTGGCGCATGTAGATCGCGTAGCAGAGCACGAGTCCCCAGCCGGCCCCGGTGTCCCAGGCGTTCTGGGTGAGCGCCTGCAGCCAGATCTCGTAGCTGGCGAGCTCGGACCACTGCGGAGTGAACAGGAAGGCCAGCCCCTCGGAGGCCCCCGGCAGGGTCAGCGCCCGGATCGCGAGCACCACCACAAGGACGATCAGCGAGGGGATCAGAATCCGGGCCGCCGTCTCGATCCCGCGCACCCCCTTCGAGACCACGAAGACCGCCAGGCCCATGGCGATGGCATGGGTCAGGAGGGC
The DNA here is from genome assembly GCA_007692605.1 of Gemmatimonadales bacterium. GTDB lineage: Bacteria > Gemmatimonadota > Gemmatimonadetes > Longimicrobiales > Gaopeijiaceae > SLBA01. The sequence continues at coordinate 18,155 of REBS01000141.1, read as the reverse complement.
CTCGGGGGTCCCCGCATAGCCCTCCCAGAACGCCCCCGGAGGATCGCCGGGGACTTCGCCGGTGATCGACGCCGCGAAGAAGCGGATCGTCCACCCCATGACCACCGAGTAGTAGAACATGATCGCCGTGGCGGTCCAGGCGATCCACGCCCCCATCCAGCCGAACTTCGGGCCGAGCGTCTTGACGAAAGCCCCGATCGGGCCGGAGCGGGTCCCCTTGCCCATCCCGAACTCCAGGATCAGCAGCGGGATCGACCAGATCAGCAGGAAGCAGACCCATGCGACGAGGAAGGAACCGCCCCCGTTGGTCGCGGCGATGCGCGGGAACCGCCAGATGTTTCCGGTTCCGACGGCCATCCCGACCATCGCGAGAAGCATGCCCCAGCGAGTGGTGAAGACGCGCGATTTGGAAGCCAACTCCGTCTCCTTGTTTCAGGGTGCCAGTTCAGCGTGCCAGTTCAGCGTGCCAGTTCAGCGTGCCCGGTCATGGTGCCCGGTCACCGTGAACGTCCGTCGATCCGCTCGCACCGTCAGTCGATCCGGTCGCGCAGCCAGCCCCTCACCTGCGAGAGCTCCACCCGCGTCTGCTCGAGCGAATCGCGATCCCGCAGTGTCACGGTCTGGTCTTCGGCCGTCTGCCCATCGACCGTGATACAAAAGGGGGTGCCCGCCTCGTCCTGGCGACGGTAGCGACGCCCGATCGAGCCGGACTCGTCGTAGAAGGAGTTGATCGAGGCGCCCCGAAGCTCGTCGGCCAGCTTCCGGGCGATCTCGGGAAGCCCGTCCTTCTTCACCAGCGGGAAGATCGCCGCCTTGATCGGGGCCAGCCCGGGATCCAGCCGAAGGACGACCCGCTCGTCGCCCTCGACGTCCTCCTCGTGATACGCGTCGGACAGCACGGCCAGGAGGGTGCGGTCCACCCCGACCGCGGTCTCGACCACGTAGGGCAGGAAGCGCTCGCCGGCCCCCGAGTCGATGTACTCGAGCCGCTTGCCCGAGTGCTCCTCGTGACGGGCCAGGTCGAAGTCGGTGCGGTTGTGGATCCCCTCGAGCTCCTTCCAGCCGAAGGGGAACCGGTACTCGATGTCGACCGCCCGACGGGCGTAGTGGGCCAGTTCGTCGGCGCCGTGCTCGTGAAGACGGAGGTTCTCTTCGCGCACGCCAAGCGCCCGGTGCCAGGCCATGCGCTGCTCGAGCCAGTACTCGAACCACTCCTCGTCGGAGCCCGGCTTCACGAAGAACTGCATCTCGGCCTGCTCGAACTCGCGGGTCCGGAAGATGAAGTTGCCCGGGGTGATCTCGTTGCGGAACGCCTTGCCGATCTGCGCGATCCCGAAAGGGATCTTCTGGCGCGAGGTCATCTGGGCGTTCAGAAAGTTCACGTACGAGCCCTGCGCGGTCTCGGGACGCAGGTACACGGTGGAGCCCCCGTCCTCGACGGGCCCCATGAAGGTCCGGAACATCAGGTTGAACATCCGGGGGTCCCCGAGCTCGCAGTCATCGTGCTCGCCCGGGTGCTTCGAGGGCTTGCGACCGCACTCCTGGCTCGCAAGCTGGTCCTCGCGAAAGCGCTTCTTGCAGACCTTGCACTCGACGAGCGGATCGGTGAAGCCCTCGACGTGGCCCGACGCCTCCCAGACCTTCGGGTTCATCAGGATCGAGGTGTCCATCCCCTCGATGTCGTCGCGCTGATGGACCATGCGCGACCACCACAGGTTCTTCACGTTCCGCTTCAGTTCAACCCCGAGCGGGCCGTAGTCCCAGACCGAGCCGGTGCCCCCGTAGATCTCCGAAGACTGAAAGATGAATCCGCGTCGCTTGGCCAGCGAGACCAGCTTGTCCATCACGTCGTGCTCCGCCATGAAATCGTCCGTTCCGTGCCGTTGGATAGGGCCCCGAAACCCGGGGAAGGGTCCGGGTTCACCGCGCTCTTCCTTCTCGCAGCGCCCCGAAGGCCCGAATCATAGAGGAGGCCGGGGAGGCGAGCAACCGTCCCCCATCGGCGCCTACCGCACCCCAGGGGGCCCGTGCCGCCCCCCCGCGTGATTGCCGCACGAGGCTCACGCCCCCATCATTGGGTGTCTCCCGGGCCGGGCAACGAAACATCGGGCGAACTTCATCCGTACCCTGTGTGTAGCAGTGGTAACGAGGTCCCCGGCCACGGGCGAACCCAAGAAACCCACCTTAAAAATACAATGCCCAGGAGCGCTGAATGCTCACCTTCACCGACAAGGCCCGGAACATGGTCCGGACCTTCATGGACCAGAGCGAGGGCGAACTCGAAGCCCTGCGCATCGTGCTGACGGGCGGAAGTCCGGTGGCGCCCGCCTTCGAACTCACCCTCGTGGGGCCCGACGATCGATCGGGAGACGATGTCGAGGTCGATGGGGGCGGATTCACGGTGCTCGTCGACAAGTCCAGCGCGGATCGGCTCGACGGGGCGAACGTCGACTTCGTCCAACGGGTCAACGAGAGTGGCTTCGAGATCACCCCGGCGACCCCGAGCCGCCCGGTCGAGGCGCCGAAAGGTGCGATCGCCGACAAGGTCCAGACGGTCCTCGACCAGCAGGTGAACCCGCAGATCGCCTCGCACGGGGGCAAGATCCTCCTGGTCGACGTCAAGGACACCGAAATCTACATGGAGATGACCGGGGGCTGTCAGGGCTGCGCGATGTCGCGAATGACGCTGCGCCAGGGGGTCGAGAAGATGATTCGGCAGGCGGTTCCCGAGATCACGGCGATCCACGACGTCACGGATCACGCCTCGGGCGAAAACCCCTACTTCTCGGCCTGAGCCCACCTTGCGGACGCCCGCCGTCAGGCTCGCGCTGCTCCTCATCCCGCTGTTCGTGGCGGGGTGTTCGACCTCGCCGTCCCCTCCGTCGCCGGATGCCTCGCCACAGGACTTCCCCGAGGTTGGCCCCGCCACCGGCTCCCTGATCGTGGCCGGAGGAGGGCAGTTGGGTCCCGAGATCTGGGCTCGCTTCCTGGAGCTCGCCGGGGGGCACCAGGCCCGGATCGTGGTGATCCCGACCGCCGACGCCTCCGACGAGTTCCCCGAGAACTGGGCCGGGATCCTCCCCCTGCTCGAGGCGGGCGCCGCGCAGGTCACGATCCTGCATACGCGGGACCCCTCGGTCGCCGATTCCCCCATCTTCACCGCTCCCCTGGAATCCGCCACCGGCGTCTGGATTCCGGGAGGCCGTCAGTGGCGTCTCGTCGATGCGTACCTGGACACCCGCACCCATCGTGAACTCAGGGCGCTCCTGGAGCGCGGCGGGGTCGTCGGGGGCACCTCGGCCGGGGCCTCGATCCAGGGCTCCTACCTGGTGCGCGGAGACCCCGAGACAAACCAGGTGCTGATGGCACCCGGCTACGAAGAGGGCTTCGGCTTCCTCAGCGGCACCGCGGTGGATCAGCACCTGCTCGCCCGCGGCCGCGAAAACGATCTCTGGGAGCTGCTCGACCGGGAGCCGCAACTCCTGGGGATCGGGGTCGACGAAGGCACGGCACTCGTGGTCCAGGGAGATCGCGCCGAGGTGATCGGGACGAGCCAGGTGCTGATCTACGACTCCGCCACCCCGCTGCGTCAGGCGCTTTCGCTCCGGGCCGGATCGGTCTTCGATCTGGGCGAGCGCCGCTCCCTTGCCTCGACCGTCGCCCCCGAGGACGCGGGCAGGGAAACACTCCCCTGAGTCCGTCGACCACGCCGGGCCCCGACGACGCTCCCATCACCCCCGGTCCCCCGCTCGCCGTGCGCGTCACCCCCGCCGCAGAACGCGCGGTCCGTGACGGACACCCCTGGGTCTTCGAGAATTCGATCCGAGAGATCAGCCGCGAGGGGGTCTCCGGAGACATCGCGGTCCTCTTCGACCGCAAGAACCGATTTCTGGCCGTCGGGCTCTTCGATCCCGAAAGCCCGATCCGGGTGCGCATCCTCTCGGCCGGGAGTCCGGCGAAGGTCGGTGCGGGGCTCTTCCGAACCCGTCTGGCCGAAGCGCTGAAACTGCGCCGGCGCCTCGTCGACGATCCCGAGACCACCGGCTTCCGGATCCTCTCTGGAGAAGGGGACCGGGTGCCGGGACTGGTACTGGACCGCTACGGCGAGGGACTGGTCCTGAAGTGCTACACGCCCGCCTGGCTTCCCTGGCTCGACGAGCTCCGGAGCGCCTTGGACGAACTCCTCCCGTCCTCGGTCCTGGCGTATCTGCCCTCGCGGGGTGTGTCCGGTTCCCCGGCGACCCCCGACACCCTGCGCACTCCGGTCCTCCTCTCCGGTCCCCCGCTTGACGACGGGCTCGAATTCCTCGAGGGAGGCCTCCGCTACCGGGCTCACCCCTTCGTGGGACACAAGACGGGATTCTACCTTGATCAGCGCGAGAACCGGGCGCGGGTCCGCGAACTCGCGCGGGGGTTGCGCGTGCTGAACGTCTTCAGCTACACGGGGGGATTCTCGCTCGCCGCGGCGGCGGGGGGCGCACCCGGGGTGCTGAGCACGGACCTGAGCGAGCCGGCCCTTCGCGAGGCGGAGCGCCACTTCGAACTCAACGCGGGCCTCGAGGCCGTTCGGTCCGCGGCGCACGAGACCCGGACCGGCGACGCCTTCGAGGTGATGGAGGCGCTCGACACCGCGGGGGAGCGCTTCGGAATGGTGGTGGTCGACCCTCCGTCCTTCGCCCGCGAGAAGGGCCAGGAAGCCGGGGCGCTGCGCGCGTACGGGAAGCTCACGCAGCTCGCGCTGAAGCTGATCGAGCCGGGGGGGATCCTCGTCCAGGCCTCGTGCACGGCCCGCATCGACGCCGAGTCGTTCTTTCTGAGCGTGCTCAACACGGCGCGCTCCGCCGACCGCTCCCTCGAGGTTATCGCGCAGACCGGCCACCCGGTCGACCACCCGGTTCGTCACCCCGAGGGCGAGTACCTCAAGTGCCTGTTCGGCCGGGTTCCGACCGCGTCATAGCGGAGGGCCCACGGGGGCCGAGGGGTCTTCCGGCTCCTCGACATCCTCGGCGATCAGCGCCTCGATCGCCGGACCCAGCTCCCGCAGGATCTGGGTCGGAAGCGCCGATGTGAAGCGGTACTGGTCCGCCTGCGCGCCCGGGACATAGGCGCTGACCACCCCGTAGTACCGATCGCCGATGAAGAAGACGAAGGTCGAAGTACGGTTCACGCTCCTCGACTCGATCAGGCGACCACCCGCCCCGAACACCCGGTAGCGGTTGTCCCCGGTCCCCGTCTTTCCCCCGATCGCCAGGGGCGCGCCATCGGGATCCCGAATCACCCCGCGAGCGCGGCGGGCGGTTCCCTCCTCGACCACATCGACCATCGCGTCGCGCAGCGCCCGGGCCACGGCGGGGGCCATGACCTGCTCGCCCTCGACGCCTCGACGCTCCATTCGGGTCTCCCACGGGGTGCCGGGCGCCAGGTGCAACTCCTCGACCCGGTAGGTGGGGAGCCTTCGGCCGTCGTTCAGGATGATCCCGACGAGTTCGTTGAGCGCTGCCGGACGGTCTCCCGAACTTCCGATCGAGGTTCCGAGCGACGGGACGATGTTGTTGAACGGGAACCCCAGCCGCTGCCACCCCTTCAGGATCTGGGTGAAGGCCTCGACCTCGAGAAGCGCCCGGATCCGCTGGTCCTGCGCCCGGGTCCGACTCGTGCGGAAGAGCCACTGGTATACGTCCTGCCGGGCCTCTTCGCTCGCGCGGATCGCCTCGGCCCCGGTAGCGCCCGGATTCTCAAGAAAATACCGTGCCGCCCAGAGCTCCAGGGGATGCACGCTCGCAAGGTATCCCTGATCGGCCAGCGAATGGGGCGTCACATCGGCACGCCGAAAGAGGTCTTCGACTGCCGCGGCCGAAAACTCGCCTTCGGGCAGATTCGCCCGGAGCACCCGCTCGAACTCCTCGACCGTGGCGTCGGGAATCGCCGATCGATAGGTCCAGGCCATCCGCTGTGGCGTGAGTCGCCTCTCTCCGAAGAGCGCCTCGAGGATCTCGATCCGACTCTGATCCCGGTACTTCGGGATGAACTGATTCAGGAACTGGATACCCTCGCGGTCGGCGAAGCGGGCCAGGTACTCCTGGCGAAGGGGAGAATCCCGCTCCTCAAGCACATGCGCCGTGGATCCGGGAACCCTGTACATGTAGTGATTCGCCACGTCGCGCATCATTCGCACGAAGACGAGATTCACCGAGTGGCGGAATCCCATCGTGACCGAAAGGGCCTGCTGGTCGTACGTGTTGTCGAAGTTCGTGAAGGCCTGTACGCCACCCCCGGTCACAAAGCGCTCGGCCGGGTTGGCCGAGTAGCTGCGGTTCATCGCGGCGCTGAGGATCTCGTCCTGGGTTTCGTCGGGGCGGGCCAGTACCCGATCTCGGGTCCACATCGAGAGCCGGTCCTGGCTGGCGATCCGGTAGCGTCGAAGGGAGTCCGGCTCCAGCTCCGCGAACTGATCATGCAGCTCGGCGATGATCTCGAGGTAGCTCGCAAGCGTCCGCAGCTTGGCGGTGGAGCCGAGCTCCAGCCGGGCCGACTCGTTCAGGTTGAAGGGGGCATCGAGGTTGTCAACCTGCAGGCGGACGAGATTCCCCTGCGGCGTGCGCTCGTGCAGGGCGATCGAGTAGATGAGCTGCTGCGGATCGCCGCGGTCCAGGAGTCGGAACCCGTCGAAACCACGCTCCCGGATGAAGTCCGGGTCGTACATGTTGGCGAGAAGATCCGTCGCCGCCCGCTGTACCCCGTGGTCGATCGTGGAGCGCACCGTCAGGTCGGTGCGGTCCAGGTCGTACAGCCGGGGGACGTCGAGCAGGGAGAGGAGCCCGGTGCGGACGGTGTTGATCGCCTTTCGTTCGACGAAGGAGAAGGCAGGGCGGTCGGGAGGCAGGATCCGCACCTCGGGTCGCTGCGCCCGCGCGGCCTCGGCGAAGGCCGGCTCGAGCAGTCCCTCGTTCTCGAGCACGTTCAGATAGCGGTCCGCGAGCCGGTGGAGGGCTTCACGGCCCTCCGCAGTCGCCAGGAAGTAGGTCGGGCGACGCTGCGAGAGGATCAGGCTGAGCACCTGCCGGTAGTAGTGCGCCGACTCCTCCATCTCCTCGGTGGATTCGATCCGCCTCGAGGTCGGCGGACCCGCGAGCCGCTCGTCTTCGGCCCTCAGCTCCTCGGGCGCCGGGATGACCCCCACGCGCTGCGCCGGGACGGGGTGAAGCGCCTGGTTGACCTCCGTGAAATCCGATCCGAACCAGGCCCACAGCCCGTCCCCGAGTCCGTTGATCTCTCCCTCTCCGCGGATCGCGGCGAGGGGGACCGAATTCAGATAGTCGCGAACGACTCGCTGCCGGTGCTCGAGCGTTTCGGGTCCGTCGAGGTAGGCGCGGACCGAGGCCGACGCCATCTGCGCGAGCTTGTCCGCAGGGGTATCGGTGCGCCCGTCGGGGGCGTGCCGGAACTTCTCGATCTGCGTGGCCAGGGTGCTCGCCCCGGCGACGTTGCCGTCACGGCCGACATAGCGGAGGCCCAGCTCTGCCGTGCTGCGGAAGAGCCGTCCCCACTCGACGGCCGGGTTCTTCAGCGGTTGGTAAGGGTCCAGCGCGCTCCGGTTCTCGATGAAGAGCAGCGTCTGCCATACGACCGGCGGGATGTCGTCGAATTCGGGATAGATCCGCGAAGGCAGTCGATGCGTGAAGAGAAACTCCGAGTCGCGGTCGAAGATGGTGAGTCCGGCCTGGGTCTTCGGCCGGTAGATCGGGAAGAGGCCCCGATCCTCGACGAGAGAGCGGAACCGGTCCGAAACCCGGGCCTGTTCGACCACCTCGAAGCCCAGCTCCTCGGCCCGGGCCACGCGATCGGGGAGTTGCACGTATCCGAGGCGCAGGTCGTAGGGTCCCGCAGGGGCAGTGACCATCCGATCCGCTCGCCCCTCCTCGACCCACCAGGTGGTCTCGGCGGCGATGGGAGCCAGATAGCGCGCCTGGAAGTGCGAGGTGCGCATCTCCCAGACGGCGAGGACCGTGAGACCCACCAATACTGCACCGGCAAGGAGCGTGAGCCCCACGAGCCAACGCTTCCGTCGCGACCTCCGCCCCGCAGGGCGCTGTTCACCGGTTCGGGCCTCCTTCTCCTTGCCCCCGTCACTCACTTCGTCTCCCTCAGTCCCAGCGCCAGTCTCCGGCGCGTTCGAGCGGGTCACGGACCCCGAGTTCTTCGAGCTTGACTCCGATCTCCTCTTCGGTCCAGCTCTCCATCGGGAGCTCCGGCTCGTTGGCAAGTGCCCAGAGGAGTGCGGCCGAGACCGCCGCAGAACGGGCGATCCCCTCCTCGTCGATGCGATCCCGGGTATCCGCCGTGGTATGCGATACCCCCGCAGCCTCCGGAAGTTGACGGCTGCGCACGGTCACGATCGGAACACCCTGCAAAAGGAAGGGCTGGTGGTCGGAGTAGATGCCTCCGCCGGTGGAGTGGTCCTCGTCCAGCTCGAACCCCGATGCGACGAGTGGGGCGCGCACGCGGCTCATGAAGTCGGCCGCCTCCGGACGGGCCATCGCACCGAAGCCGACCGGATCCCCCACCACGTCCAGGTTCAGGACCGCGGCGTACCCGTCGACCAGCTGCTCGCGCATCATCGCCTCGACGTGCGCGTTGGACCCGTAGAGCCCCAGCTCCTCGCCCATCCAGAGGGCGAAGCGGAGGGTTCGCAGGGGCTGCTCCCCCGTCTCCTCGACGTGTCGGGCCAGGGCACGGGCGGCATCGAGCACCGCCAGCGTGCCGGAGCCGTTGTCGACCGCACCCACCGCCAGGTCCCAGGAATCGAGGTGGCCCCCGACGAGGATCACCTCGTCGGTCTGCCCGAGGATATCGCCCAGGACGTTCGCGGCCGTCGACCGCTCCATCCAGTTTTCCAGGACCAGGCGTACGCGGACATCTCCGGCCGAAAGGGCGGCCGTGAGGCGGGCGCCGGAATCGTAGTCGACCGCCGCGGCCGGAATCTCGGTGGGCTCGTCGCCCAGGGTGGCGACCCCGATGGGAACGAGGGGACCCTCCCGGTCGTTCACCTGAATGAACCCCACCGCGCCGGCCCGGGTCGCGAGCGTCACCTTCTCGGTACGATGGACTCCCCGCCCGTACCCCGACGGCGACCCCACGTCGACGAGCACGATCGTGCCCTCGACCGCGTCACCCAGCGCTTCGATCTCTTCGGCGGTGCCGTAGCCCGCATCGAGGAGCAGGGCTTCGACCTCGTAGCTCCCGACGTGTCCCAGCGACAGGACGTTGAGTTCCCCGCTGACGGCTTCCGCGGACTCGGTCACGGTGAGAGACGCGTCTCGGCGGTCCCAGGCCAGAAGCTCGAACGGCTCCTGGCGGACGTTGTCGAGACCGTAGTCACGGAACCGTTCCTCGGCGAAGTCCTGCGCTTCCTGCCCCGAAGGGAGTGCCGAAATCCGCGCTCCGATCTCGTCGAGCAGGACATCGGCGTTCGCCGAGACCTCATGGTCGGCCAGCGCGCGGGTGGCCAGATCCCCCAGCGCCAACTCCTCGATCGCGCGCCCCTCGGGGGTCGCAGCTGCGTCGGGATCGAAGTCGCCGCAACCGGCCAGGGTTATGGCGACGACGAGGGGCAGGAGTCGAACGATCGAAGCATGAACCATGAAAAGACCTCGAGACTCGGAATGAAAGAAGCGGACCGGCCGGAACCGCAATCAGGACGGGTTGTTCACGACCTCGGGAACCGGACGGTCGAGCAGGTTGCGGACCGCCCGCGCCAGCCCAGCGGGCTCCGTCGGCTTCGAAAGATACTCGATCACCGAGCCCGGCGCCCCATCCCAGATCACTTCGGTCTGCTGATGGCCCGAAATATAGAGGACCCGATGCGGCCCATGTTCATCCTCGAGCTTCTGCATCAGGGTGAAGCCACTCATCCCCGGCATCACCAGGTCCGTCAGGAGCAGGTCGAGCGACTCCATCGACCGCGCCGAAGCGAGGGCGCTGCGTCCATCCGGCGCCTCGACCACGGAATAACCGAGGCGTCGCAGGAATCGCCCGATCCCCCGGCGTGTCGGAGCGTGGTCGTCGACCACCAGAATCGTCCCTTCCCCCGTGGGCAGACCGTCCTCGATCGCCTGGGTGAGGCTCGCCTCCTCTTCGACCGGATCGAACCCCAGCCCGGCCTCTTCGGCGGGACGAAGAACCACCTTGACGATCGGAGGCCCCCCCGACGTGGCCGGATCGCCCCGCGATCCCGGGACCAGGTCCACTTCGACGGGGGGAGCTTCGGCGATCCGGGTGCAGTTGCGACCCGCCTCCTTCGCTTCGTAGAGCGCCCGGTCGGCCGCGGCCACCAGCTCGTCGGAGGAGCGCATGCCCGACCCGTACTGCGCCACCCCTGCCGAGAAGGTGACCTCGCCCCATGCAAACTCCTCCTTCGCGAACTCCGAGCGGACCCGTCCCACGAAGATCTGCGCCCCCTCGGCGGTACAGTTCGAGAGAACGCTGAGAAACTCCTCGCCCCCCCAGCGGCAGGACAGGTCCATCCGACGGGTCGCCCGATGAAGGGCCGCAGCGAAGGAGCAAAGCACGTCATCGCCCGCGCTGTGCCCGTGCCGATCGTTGAACTGCTTGAAGTGGTCGAGATCCATCAGGACCGCCGAGACCGGCTCCCCCCGGATCCCCGCAGCGAAGGCCGCGTCGATGAAGATCGATGCATGCCGGCGGTTCGGAAGCTGGGTGAGCGGGTCGGTCAGTGCCATCGCCTCGGCCTCGGCCCGCTCGCGGCGCAGAAGTTCGGCCAGCAGTCCGATCCCGATACAGACTCCGATGTAGGTACACACCATCCAGAAAATGACCTGGAAGTTCGGCGCGGCCAGGTCCAGTGAGACGAGAAGGACCTGGGCCAGGGCCAGGGCCGCCATCCCTCCGGCAAGTCCCAGCGACGCCCCCCGCCATCCCCGATAGTAGGTCAGCAGGAAGGGGGGAATGAGCACCGTCAGCCAGAGGAGCACCCCGGACTCTTCGACCATCCAGTCAGGAGCCGCCAGCGCGCCCACCACCGGGGCGCTGAGCGCCAACAGGGAAAGCCCGAGCGCCCGAAGGGGAACCGGGCTGGATTCACGGGCACGACCGCCGAAGGGCTGAGCCATCGAGTTCAGCGTATACCGGGTTCAGGGGAACGGCGGGGCCGGGATGCCCGCATCGGGCCCCGACCCCGCCGAAGAGTCATCCGTTGTTGTTGTTCACGACGACCGGGTTGTCCTCGACCAGATAGGACCGGAACCAGTCCATGTACTCGTGCAGGCGCCGCACCAGGAGCCACGGCTCTCCCCCGCGGGAAAGGCCGTGCGACGAGTCGGGGAAGAGGACCATCTTGACCGGAACCTCCTGCTTGTGCAGGGCCCGGTACCACTGCTCACCCTCGACCAGCGGCGTCCGGTAGTCGTTGATCGAATGCACGATCAGGGTGGGCGTCTCGACCCGGTCTGCCCAGACGAGGGGCGAGAGCATCATCGCCAGGTTGTAGCTCCCCTCGTCCTCGCTCAGGAAGGGCCATGGCATCCCTCCGAACTCCGCCTCGAGCAGGCCCGACGCGTCGGACACCCCATAGAACGAGAGCCAGTTCACGATCCCCCGCGCGGTCAGCGCAGCGGCCCACCGCTGATCATGCGCGGTGATCCAGCTCGTCATGAAGCCGCCGTAGGAGCCTCCGGTGATCCCGATTCGCTCCGGATCGACCAGCCCACGGTCCACCACGATATCGACGGCCTGGATGATGTCCTTCATATCGTCGATCCCCCAGGCGTTCAGGGTCGAGAACTGGAAGTCCATTCCATAGCCCGAGGACCCGCGCGGGTTCGGGTACAGCACGAACATGCCCTCTGCGGCCAGCATCTGGAACTCGTGGAACCACGTCTCGGCGTAGCGGGAGTGCGGGCCTCCGTGAATCGACAGGACCATCGGATACGTCTGTCCCGGCTCGTAGTCGATCGGGTAGACGAGCCAGGCGTCGACCTCGAAGGAATCTCCGTTCGGAGCGTTGTTGGCCAGCATGTACTCGACGCCCCGCCGCGGCAGCTCATCGAGCCAGTCGCGGTTGTGGGGCACGCCCTCGAAGGAGAAGTGCTCGACTTCGGAAAGGCGCACTTCGGCCATCCAGTCGGCGTTCACCGAGGTCACCTGCCGCTCGTTGGCGCCACTCAGATCGGCCACGAAGGCCTCCCACGGGCGCTCCGCCGTGCTCTTCACGTACGCGATCCGGTTCTGCTCCAGGTTCATGTCGAGACCGCTGAAGGTGTGTCGACCCTCGGTCACCCGCTCCACCGGGCCTCCGGCGGCCGCGACCCTGACCAGCTGGTCCTCGCCCCCGATCGCCGAGGTGAAGAGGAGCTCACGGCTGTCGGTGCTCCAGGTCGGGTTGCCCACCGAGTAGACCCAGTCGTCCTTGGCCAGTTCGGCCTGCACCTCACCCCCGGGGATCGAGATCACCTGGATGTACGGATCGGTCCTGGGCGCGTCGGTCCGGACGAGGGCCAGGTGGCTTCCGTTCGGCGACGTGGTGATTCCCCGCAGGTTCGAGCGGTCGCGGAAGAGCTCCTCGGGCTCCCCACCGGCCACCGGAATCCGATAGACCGCGATCTCGGACATCTCCTCCTCGTCCTCCTCCGCCTCTGCCTCTTCTGGCGCTTCAGGCTCGGGCGCCTCTTCCTCTTCGGCCTCTTCGGCGGCAGTCAGGTTGACCGTGTAGAGGATGTATCGCCCGTCATCGGAAAACCCCTGGAAGCTCTTGTTCACCTCGTCGAAGGTGATCTGCTCGGCCTCTTCCCCCTCGGGAAGCCCATCGGCCGGAACCCGGAAGAACTGGGTGTACGAATCATTCCCGCCCTGTCCGCCCCAGCCGCCCTGACCCGGGCCGACAAAGGAGAGGGTACCGTCGCGCTTGTAGTTCGGATGCGTGATGACGTAGACGTCGCGATTCCGCTCTTCCTCGGTCACGCCCCGCGTGGATTCGTGCGTGGGCCCGGTCAGTCCGGGTGTTCCGCTGGGCCAGTAGCTGCGCTCGGCCCGCTCACTGCGTTCCTCCTCCTCTTCCTCGTCGTCGGACTCGACCTCGACCTGGCGCGTCACCAGCGCCCAGTCGCCACTCGGATGGAAGGTGAACCCGCCGGTCAGTCCCGGAATCCGGTAGGCCTCTCCGCCGGGCTCGGTGAAGTTCAGGAAGTGAACGCCGCTCTCGTCCCCTCTCTGCGTGTTGAAGTAGACCCGCCGTCCGTCGGGGGTCCAGTTCGGATTGGTCGAGTTCACACCCCGGGTGCTGAGCCGCTGGTTCGTGCCCGTCTCGAGATCGGTCCACCAGATGTGGGTGATCCGATCGTTCGACGACTGGCGGATCGTCTGGATCGTGTACAGGAGGTGCCGCCCGTCGGGCGAGAGAGCCGGGCTGCCGAGGCTCTGGACCCGGTAGTAGTCCTCGGGCTCGATGGTCCGGGTTTCCTGGGCCGACACCTGGATCGGAATCAGCACCAGGATCGAGAGTGCAAGGAGGATGCGTCGCATGAAATTCGTTCCCTCTGGCCGCTCGGGGGACGTGTCCCCGACGACGTGGTCGTTGAACTGCGAAATCCACCGCCCTCGAGGGGCGGCGGTTGGAATCGGTGATGGAGGCATCATAGGCTCTCGAAGGAAGCCGCGTCAATTCTGCACCCCCCCGCCGCGGTCGAAACCGACCGCCGGAGCTCGCGCGGATCCTCTGTCTCAACCTTCAGAAGAGTGAGGTCTGCTCCACGGTGCCCCCATGACCGGAGTCCTCGGCGGGAACGAGGCATTCGGGGTCATCGTTCGCCGGTGAGTTCACGCGGGTCGAAACCTCGGTCGTCACCATACCTGCCGAAGTGGCCTCGCTGAGGATCGCACGCAGCCCCACGAGGGACGCCTCGGGGTCGAGCCACTCCTCCCGCCGGTCCTCGTCGATCACCACGGGCATGCGGTGATGGATCGGGCGGAGCGTCTCGTCGGCTTCCGTCGTGAGGATCGTGAAGCTCGCAAGGATCTCACCCTCGGGCGACCGCCATTCGTCCGATAGCCCGGCGAAGGTGAAGGGCACCCGATCGGGCCGGTGGATCCAGTACGGCACCTTGCCGCCCGCACCCGATACCCACTCGAAGAAGCCGTCGGCCGGCACCAGGCAACGCGATCGGCGAAACGGCTCTCGAAAGGAGGGCTTTCGGTGGGCCGTCTCGGACCGCGCGTTGATCAGGGGCACTCCGGACGACGGCGACTCCGCCCACGAGGGCACCAAGCCCCATCGCTGCACCCCGGCCTCGAGCGTCCCGGCTCGCCCCGTACCCGCCCGCCCGCTCCCGTCTCGCCCAAGGAGCACCGGCACCCGCTGCGTGGGGGCGATATTGTACCGGGGCACCGGGTGCACGAGCCCCTCGACCCCGAGCGCCACCGCCAGGGCCTCCTGCTCCGTCGTCAACGAGTATCGGCCACACATCTCGGTGATCTCCCCTCGATCGGCATTCCTGAAGAAACCAACTCTGCTTTTGGTAGTACCAATGTGAGTCGAGCGATGACGTCCCAACCACCGCATTCGCCGCCCGTCGGCCGATGCAGAACCCCTGCCGATCATGCGCCTCAGACTTCCAACCGTACTCTGCACCCTCGTTCTGGCCGGAGCCGTCGGGGTCTCTCCGCTGCCGGCACAGACGGCACAAACCGCGCAGGCCACCGGTGCCTTCCCCTTCGAGGCGTACCACCTCGACAACGGGCTCCACGTGATCCTGGCGCCCGACGACGGCTCGACGGCCGTGGCCGTCAATCTCTGGTATGCCGTGGGAAGCCGCAACGAGCCTCCGGGCCGCTCCGGTTTCGCCCACCTCTTCGAGCACCTGATGTTCCAGGGGTCCGAGAACGTCCCTGAAGGTGGGCACTTCCAGCTCGTCGAACGGGCCGGCGGCTCCCTGAACGCATCGATCACCGAAGACCGCACGAACTATTTTCAGACCGTACCGCCGGAACGGATGAACCTGGCACTCTGGCTCGAGGCCGACCGGATGCGCTCGCTGCGGATCACGGCCGAGAACATGGCCCGCGAGGTCGAGGTCGTGAAGGAGGAACGGCGCCTGCGGATCGACAACTCCCCCTACGGAACCTCGCAACTTCAGGCGGCCTTCTACGCAGCCTATGACTCCACCTCGTGCTTCCCGTACGCCCACTCGGTGATTGGGTCGCCCGACGACCTCGACGCCGCGGAGCTCCCCGATGTCCAGGAGTTCTTCGACCGCTACTACGCCCCGAACAACGCCACCCTCACCGTCGTCGGAGCCTTCGACGAGGCCGAGGCGCGTGCCCTGATCGACGAGTACTTCGGCGAGATCCCCCGCGGGCCGGATCCCCAGGAGGCCCTCTGCGAGGAGCCCTTTTCGCACCTGCCCGTCGAACTCGATGTGACCGACCCCAACGCACAGCTGCCCGCCGTCTGGATCTCGTACGGGATCGTCGAGCGCAGTCACCCCGACGCGGCCGCGCTCAGCGTGCTGGGGCAGGTCCTCGGTGCCGGGCAGAGCGCCCGGCTGAACCGCCGGCTCGTCCGCGAGGAACAGGTGGCCCTTCAGGCGAGCGCTGGAGCGTCGCCCCGTCTCGGGCCCGGCATCTTCCAGTTCATCGGCATCTCGAACCAGGGGGTGGAAGCCGAACGCCTCCTGGAGCTGATCGATGAAGAGATCGATCGAGTGATCGAAGACGGCGTCACCGAGGAGGAGCTCGAACGGGCACGCAACCAGGTGCGGGCCGGAACGATCTTCAGCCGCCAGTCCGTCATGGGCCGGGCCGAAGCGCTCCAGTCCGCCAATCGCTTCTTCGGAACCCCCGACGCGATCGTCACCGCGGTGGCCCAGATCGAAGCGGTCACGGCCGACGACGTCCAACGGGTCGCCCGGGACTACCTCAGACCGGACAACCGCGCCGTGATCTTCACCCGCCCCGCAAGCCAGGAAGACGACCGATGAGCCGGCTCCAGAGCAGTCTCACCGCACTCCTCTTTTCGTTGGCCCTGCTCACCCTCGTCGCGCTCGGGCCCTCGGAGCTGCAGGCACAGGCCGACCCGCCGCCCCCCATGACGGAACGGCCGATCGAATTCCCGCCTTTCGAGGAGTTCACCCTCGACAACGGGCTTCGGGTGATCGTGCTCTCCTACGGGACCCAGCCGGTGATGAGCGCGCGCCTGTACGCTCCGGGTGGGGCGGCGCTGCTCGACCCCTCGCAGGCGGGGCTGGCGGGACTCACCGCCACGGTCCTGACAAGGGGAACCGAGAGCCGGACCGCCGAAGAGATCTCGGAGTTCATCGAGGGCGTCGGGGGGTCGGTCGGCGCGTCGGGAGGCCAGGACTTCTTCTCGGTCAGCGTCTCGGCGCTCACCGAGCACATGGACACCGCCTTCGAGCTTCTCGAAGACGTCGTACTGCGAGCCACCTTTCCCGCAGACGAAGTGGAGCTCGCCCGGCGTCAGACGCTTTCGAGCCTGCAGGCGCAGCTCGGCCAGCCGCAGGCGATCGCGAACCGCCGGTTCTCGACGGTGGTCTACGGAGATCACCCCTACGGCGTCAGCTCGACGCCGTCGACCGTGGAATCGATCACGCGTGACGACATGGTCGCGCTCCGTGACCGGCTCCTGCAGCCGAACGGCTCGCTGCTCGTCGTGGCCGGACAGGTCGAGCGCGCCGGGATCGAGGCCCGGGTGCGCGAGCACTTCGGGGACTGGGCACCGGGCACACCCCCCGAGGTCGACTTTCCGGATGTCCCCTCGCGCGACGAGACCCGCATCTACCTGGTGAATCGACCCGGGTCGGTTCAGTCGGTCGTGCGAGTCGGACACCCCGGCGTCGAGCCCGACCACCCGGACTACTTCCCCCTCGTGGTCATGAACCGGGTGCTCGGCGGGGGCGCCGACGCGCGCCTCTTCCAGATCCTGCGCGAGGAGCGGGGCTGGACCTACGGGGCGTACTCGTCGTTCAGCCGTCCCGCCGACCGGGGCGTCTTTTCTGCCACGGCCGAGGTCCGAACCGAGGTGACCGACTCGACCACGGTCGAGATCCTGCATCAGATGGAACGACTCCGCACCGAGCCGGTCTCCGAAGAGGAGCTCGATGCGGCCCGAAACTTCCTGGCCGGCAGCTTCCCACTGCGCCTCGAGACCGCCGATCAGGTGGCCGGCCAGCTCGCCACCACCTTCCTGCTCGGCCTCCCGGTCACCGACGTGACCGAGTATCCGTCGCGCATTCGAAGTGTGACCGCCGAAGATGTGCAGCGGGTCGCACAGGCCCACCTACACCCGGACCGGGCCGCGATCATCGTGGTCGGCGACGCCGCCCGGATTCTCGAGCCGCTCGAGGCCGTGGCACCAGTCGAACTCTTCGACATCGAGGGGGGGCCGATCGCCCGCGAGGACGTCGTCGGCGAGCGCGAGCCCGTGTCCTGGGACCCGACGATCCTCGAAGAGGGCGTACGCCGCTACGAATACTTCGTGCAGGGCGCTCCGATGGGGGTCGCCGAATATCGACTCGAGCGCGAGGCCGACGACTGGGTCTCGACGGTATCGGTCACGGCGGCCGGGAGCACCCAGGAGACCGAACTGCGCTTCGACGCCACCGACTTCACCCCGCGCTCGCTGCGGCAGACCCAGTCGCAGGGGGCGATCCGGATCGACGTCGACCTGCGGGTCGAGGACGGCCAGCTGGTCGGACAGGTCGAGCTCCCCGAGCAGCTCGGCGGCACCATGCAATTCGACCAGCCCCTGGGCCCGGGAATGCTTCTGCCCGGGATGGACGAGTACGCCCTGGCGATCTCGGAGCTCTCCGAGGGCGCCCGCATCGACATCCCCTACCTCGATGCCACCAGTGGCGAGCCGATCCAGCTCCAGGCGCGTGTCGCCGGGAGTGCGACGCTCGACCTGGGTGAGGGCCGGAGCTTCGACGTGTGGCAGGTCGAGGTGACCGGGGGGCCCGCCCCGCTCACCCTCTACCTGATGCGCGACGCCCCGCACCTCATGGTTCGCCAGGAGTTCACGGGACAGCCGGTCCGGATCGACCTGATGGGAATCAGCCCCCTCTGACGGGCGGCGTCACCACCCGCCCGGCCCCCTGCCCCCCCGACCCGCATGCCCAAAAAACCCACCC
>REBS01000124.1 GCA_007692605.1 Gemmatimonadales bacterium | reverse complement strand
TATCCGGAAGGCCTATAACGAGAGCCGTTCAATCGAGTTGATCCGCGCTGACGCCCAGCCGGCCGGGGTCGAACTCCCTCTCCTGGGTGAAGTCGCCGCCGGACAACCCATCGAGGCGATCTCCGAGACCGAGACCATTCTGGTTCCTCCCGATCTGCTGCGCCGTCAGGGTGAAAATTATGTGCTCCGCGTGGCCGGCGACTCGATGATCGAGGAGCAGATCCGCGACGGCGACTACATCATCGTGAACAGCCGTCCCACCGCCGAAGATGGTGAGATGGTGGTGGCCCTGATCGATGGCGAGTCCGCGACCGTGAAGAAGCTCTACCGGGAAAGCGGAGGCCGCATTCGACTGCAGCCCGCCAACGAGACGCTCGACCCGATGTACTATCCCGCAAGCCGCGTAACGGTTCAGGGCATCGTCGTGGGTGTGATCCGACGGTACTGAACCCCCTCGAGCCTGCGCGGCCGACGAACGTCATCTTCCCCTCGACGCGGACCTTCCCATGCGAATTCCATTTGCCGCCGGACACCTGAGTCCCCGCCGGAACCGAATCCTCCTGGTTCGGGGGCACGGCCCCCGGCCGATCATCGGACCCTGGACCCTCAAAGGTCTGGTCCGCGAAGATCACGGCGTGGCACCCACTCGGTCGGAGGCCTCGATCAATGCCTCGAGCCGATCGAGCGCCGCCCCCGAGTCCACGGCGTGAGCGGCCCGCTCGACCCCTTCCGCGAAATCCCCGACCTCATCGGCCACGAGTAGGCCGGCGGCGGCATTCAGCAGCACGACGGTTCTCGCTCCACCCCGAACCCCTCCCTCGAGGACTCCCCGAATCACGCGGGCGTTGTCTCCGGGTTCACCACCGGCGATTTCGTCCGGAGTTCCGGAGTCCAGCCCCACGGATTCGGGATCGATCCGGTAGTCGACGAGTTCCCCGCCCTTCAACTCCACGACCCGGGTGGGACCGAGCGGGCTCACCTCATCCAGCCCCCCCTCGCCATAGACCACGAGCGCCCGTTCGTGGCCGAGCGTCTGCAGTGCGCGGCTGATGAGAGGAAGGAGTTCGGGGCTCGAGACTCCGACCACCTGACGCCGCACACCCGCGGGGTTGGTGAGAGGGCCCAGCAGGTTCATGATCGTGGGGATTCGAAGTTCCCGTCGGACCGGCCCCACATGACGCATCGCGGGATGCAGGAGGGGAGCGAACATGAAGACGATTCCCACTTCGGCCAGAACGCGGGCCATCGCGTCGGGTGTCATCTCGATGCGGACCCCCAGCGCCTCGAGAACGTCGGCGCTTCCACTCTTCGAGGTAAAGGAGCGATTGCCGTGCTTGGCCACCCGGACACCGCCCGCCGCCACCACGAGCGCCGCCGCCGTCGAGATGTTGAACGTCGTGACGCTTCCACCCCCGGTGCCGCAGGTGTCGATCAACGGACGTCCCTCCGGATCGGCGGCGACCTCGACCATGGCGGCCCGCAACGCACGCACGCCCCCGGCGATCTCGTCCGAATGGTGGCCCCGGGCCCGGAGCCCCGCGAGGAACGCCGCGATCTGAACCGGAGTCGCGTCGCCCGCCATGATGGTACCGAAGGCGGATTCGGCCTCGCCCACGGTCAGGGGATGCCCGTCGGTCACACGTGCGATGAGGCTGGTCAGGTCCATGATACGGTCCGTGGGCAGAAGGGGGTGGGGTCGGTTCCTGCGGACGCTATCATGGGCGGTCCGACGGGTCAACCGAGTCCCGGCTTGACACCCTCTACCCCCCCCATACCTTTCCGGGGTGGATTCCCCCGATACGACCTCGACCGGCCTCAAACGCTTCGCGCTGACCCTTCATTATGACGGGAGGACTCTGCACGGCTGGCAACTCCAGAAGCGGGTCGCCACCGTTCAGGGTGAGATCGAGGACGTCCTGAAACGGATCACCGGCACCCGGCGACCGGTGATCGGCTCCGGCCGGACCGATGCCGGTGTTCACGCGCTCGGACAGGTGGCGAGCGTCGATCTTCCGGAGCGGTGGGAAGCCGTGGAACTCCGCTCGGCCCTGAACGCCCTGCTCCCCCGTTCGATCTGGGTGAGTGAGATCCGGAGGGTCCCGCCGGACTTCCACCCCCGCTTCCATGCAACCCGCCGAAGCTACCTGTATCGGGTCGAAACCTCACCGGATCGGTTCTCGCCCTTCCGTCGCGGTTTCTGCTGGGCGCTCCCCGAGGGACTGGCGCTCGACCCCGAACTCCTCGATCGCTGTGCCGCCGCGATCCCCGGTGAGCGGTCCTTCAGGCGCTTCGCGAAGTCCGGTCAACCCGAACGGGGGGATCGATCGCGTGTAGAGTCGGCAGGGTGGACCTTCGACCCCGACGGGACGGCAAACTTCGAGATCTCGGCCGACCGCTACCTTCACCACATGGTGCGTTATCTTGTGGGAACGATGGTCGAAGTCTCGGTCGGCCGCAGGCCACTTGACGATATGATCGAGCTGCTCAACGAGCCGGACACCACACTTCGCACCTCTCGCCCCGCACCCCCGGAGGGCCTCTTTCTCGCAAATGTGAGGTATCCGGAAGCGCGTTGGCAGGGCTGCACGGAGCGAGATCCTCCTTCCGAGGCCGACGCGCCGTCCTCACCGGGTTCCGGCCAGCCGGCCCGGCCCTCAATTTCCCTACGAACCCAGTTCGGGAGCCACTCATGAAGATCTTCCTCGACACCGCCGACATCACCGAGATCCGCCGCGCCGCCGACGCGGGGCTGATCGACGGGATCACAACCAACCCCTCGCTCCTGGCGAAGGTGGCCGGTGACCGCGAGCCCGGTGAGATCTTCGCCGAGATCTGCGAGGTGGTCGACGGCCCGATCTCGGCCGAAGTGATCGCCACCGATACCGACGGGATGGTCTCCGAGGGCCGGAAGCTCTCCGGACTCCACGAGAACATCGTGGTCAAGCTGCCGCTCACCGAAGATGGGCTGCGGGCCTGCCGGACGCTGTCCGGTGAAGGCATCGCCACCAACGTCACACTCTGCTTCTCGACGGCCCAGGCGCTCCTCGCCGCCAAGGCCGGAGCGACCTTCATCTCGCCCTTCGTGGGACGGCTCGACGACGTGGGCCACGACGGGATGGAGATCATCGCCGAGATCCGCCAGGTGTATGACAACTACGGATTCACCACAGAGATCCTGGCGGCCTCGCTCCGGCACCCCCGCCACGTTCTCGAGGCGATGCTGATGGGCGCCGACGCGGCCACACTGCCCTCGAAGGTGCTCTACCAGCTCCTGAAGCACCCGCTCACAGATCGCGGGCTGGAGCAGTTTCTCGCCGACTGGAAGGGCAGCGGCAAGGAACTCTGACCCGGCCGGTATGGTCCGGAGGCCACCATGATTCGAGTCGATCGGAATCGAGTTCACCGTCCGCGGCGGCCCGGCCAGTCCGGAGTCGCCGCCCTCGGCATCGCCGCGCTCGTCTGGATCGCCGGCACCGGGTGCGCGCCGGATTCCGCCGCGGACGCGGCCGATACCGGACCGACCGTCCAGGCCGGGAGCGAACCCGCATTTCAGGATACCATCCCGGGGATCGACGAGCAGAGAGTCACCGCGGTCGTCCGGGCATCGGAGCGGGTCGCGCCCTCGGTCGTGGCGGTGAACGTCCTGCGTACGCAGCAGGTGCGGATGCGCGATCCCTTCTTCGACGATTTCTTCGGAGGCTTCTTCGGTCCTTCGCCCGGCCAGACCCAGCTGCGTCAGGTGCCCTCGCTCGGCTCCGGCTTCGTCCTGGACGAATCCGGGGTCATCCTGACGAACGATCACGTGGTTCGGGGAGCCGAGCGGATCCTCGTCACCTTTCCGGACGGACGTGACGCCGAGGCCGAACTGATCGGGACCGATGAGGCGACCGACGTCGCCGTGCTTCGGGTGGACGTTCCCGATCTGCCGCTCTCTCCTCTCGGTCGATCCGATGACCTGAGAATCGGCGAGTGGGTGATCGCCTTCGGCAATCCCTTCGGAAATCTGATCTCGAATCCGGAGCCGACCGTGACGCTGGGCGTCGTTTCGGCGCTGCGGCGACACATCGTTCCGGGCCAGGACGAACGGGGCTTCTATCTGAGCATGATCCAGACCGACGCGGCCATCAATCCCGGAAACTCGGGGGGCCCCCTCGTGAATGCCCTGGGTGAAGTCGTCGGAATGAATGCCTCGATCTTTTCCCGAAGTGGAGGAAGCGAGGGGCTCGGCTTCGCCATCCCGATCGAACGGGTGCTCCGGATCGCCGATGATCTGATCGAGCATGGGCGGGTCCGCCGGGCCTGGCTGGGGCTGGAGGTGGAGCCGGTGGACGCCGACGAATTCGGACGCACCCGGGGGGTCCGCGTCGCCCGGGTCGCCGACGGCTCCCCCGCCGACCGCGCGGGGCTGAGCGAGGGAGACCGGCTGGTCGAGATGAGAGGGGTTCGCCTCACCACCCCTCTCGACTTCGAGGCCGTCCTTCTCGATCTTCGGGCCGGAGATCCGGTGGATGTGACGATCGAGGGACGTGGCACTCCTCTCACGGTAAGGACCGAAGAGCGCCCCTCGGTGGTCGCCGAGCGGGTCACGGTGCTGAGAGACCTCGAGGTGGTGACCCTGTCTGCGGCGATCCGGCAGGAGCACGGGGTCGCGTCTCAGGCCGGCGCGCTCGTCACCGGCGTCGCGCCCCGCGCTCAGAACGTACTGGGCCTCCGGGCCGGAGACGTGATCGTGGGAGTGAACAACCGGCCGATCACGAGCGCCACAGAGCTGGCCGCCGCGATCGAGGCGCTTCCGGCCGGAAGCCGGGTGCGACTGGTGCTCGAACGAAACCGGGGGCTCGTGACCCGCGACTTTGTCCTGGGGCGTTGAGACGGTCGCAGGCCGTTGCCCTTCCTACCAAGGCTGAATACGACGTGAGCGAACGAAACGACGAGCGCTACACCCATCCCCTCTCGGAGCGGTACGCCTCCTCCGAGATGCAGAGGATCTTCTCGCCCTCCCATCGCTTCGGAACCTGGAGGCGTCTCTGGTTGGCGCTGGCGGAGTCGCAGCGCGAGCTCGGACTCGAGATCTCCTCCGAGGCGCTTGAGCAGATGCGGGCGAAGCTCGGCGACCTCGACCTGGAGCGGGCGGCCGAATACGAGCGCCGGTTCCGCCACGACGTCATGGCCCACGTCCACCTGTTCGGCGAGGTGGCTCCGGCCGCACGGGGGATCATCCACCTCGGAGCGACCTCGGCCTTCATCGGCGACAATACCGACCTGCTGCTCCACCGCGAGGCGCTCACCCTGCTTCGTGCCCGGATGGTCCGTTCGGCGCGCGCCCTCGGGGACTTCGCACGTACCCACCGCACGCTACCGACCCTCGGCTACACGCACTTTCAACCCGCCCAGCCGACCACCGTGGGGAAGCGGGCGACCCTCTGGATCCAGGACCTGCTCCTCGATATCGAGGATGTCGATTTCCGCCTGGAGCGGCTCCGGTTTCGCGGTGTCCGGGGCACCACCGGAACGCAGGCGTCCTTTCTCGAACTCTTCGAGGGGGACCATGGGAAGGTCGAGGAACTCGACCGCCGCGTGGGCCGGAAGATGGGATTCGAGCGCAACTACGGGGTGACCGGGCAGACCTATCCCCGGAAGGTCGACGCCGCGCTCCTGGGTACCCTCGCCGGCATCGGCGCATCGGTCTCGCGCTTCGGCAACGACCTGCGACTCCTCGCGCACCTGAGGGAGGTCGAAGAACCCTTCGAAGAGGAGCAGATCGGTTCGTCGGCCATGCCGTACAAGCGCAATCCCATGAGAGCCGAACGGATGTGCGCCCTGGGACGCCACGCGATCACCCTCTTTCAGGATCCGGCGATGACCGCAGCCACCCAGTGGCTGGAGCGTACCCTCGACGATTCCGCCAACCGCCGACTCTCGATTCCCGACGCCTACCTGACTCTGGACGGCGCCCTCGTTCTGTACGAGAATGTGGCATCCGACCTCCGCGTCCACCCGGCCCAGATCCGCCGGAATCTCGAGGTACACCTCCCCTTCATGGCGACCGAGACCTTCCTGATGCAGGCCGTCCGGCGCGGTGGCGACCGCCAGGAGCTGCACGAGCGGATCCGGCAGCATGCTTTCGCGGCCTCGCAGCGGATGAAGGAGGGCGCCGACGCCGACCTCATCGACCGGATCGCCGACGACCAGGCCTTCGGGCTGACCCGCGAGGAGATCGTCGAGGCGATCCAGCCGGGTCGTTTCATCGGTCGGGCCCCGGAGCAGGTCGACCTCTTCCTCGAGGAATGGCTGCAGCCGGTGCTCGACCGGCTCGGGTCCGAGGCCGACCGCGCCGCCGCGCCTCCCGAGGTCCGGGTCTGATCGACACATGAGTTCGCCTTCCCCCGTCCCGTCCGGCCTCGGCGCCCCGAGCCTGCCGCTTCCCCTGCTTCATCGCGGGAAAGTCCGGGAGATGTACGAGGTCGACGCGGACCACCTGCTGATGGTGGCGTCGGATCGGGTCTCGGCCTTCGACGTCGTGATGGGGGAATCCGTACCTCGCAAGGGCGAGGTTCTCACCCAGCTCACGGCCTGGTGGCTCGACCGCCTGGGGCCGGTCCTCGAAGCGGACCGAGGGGTCCGGGCCACCCATCATGTCGTGGCGGCCCACCCGGACGAGATCGCGCGGCGAATTCCGGCGCTCGACTCCGAGCGACTGAGGCCTCAGTGGGAACGCCGCGCACTCCTGGTCCGCAGAACTCGTCCCCTCCCGGTGGAGTGCGTGGTCCGAGGGTACCTCTCGGGATCGGCGTGGAAGGAGTATCGGGAGCATGGCACCCTTGCGGGAGAGCCCCTGCCCGAGGCTCTCAAAGAGAGCGATCCACTCGACCCACCGATCTTTTCGCCTGCCACGAAGGCTCAGACGGGCCACGACGAGAACATCCCGTTCTCGGGCGTGGTCGACCGGCTGGGTGACGAGCGAGCCGAGAACCTTCGTAGCCTCTCGTTGGCGCTCTACCGCTTCGGTTCCGAGACCGCTCGGCGTCGAGGCATCCTTCTGGCCGACACGAAGTTCGAGTTCGGAGAGGACCCTGCGGGCCGACTCGTCCTGATCGACGAAGTCCTGACACCCGATTCCTCGCGATACTGGCCCCTGGACGGGTATGTGCCCGGGAGCACCCCACCCTCTCTCGACAAACAGCCGGTTCGGGACTACCTGGCCGGTATCGAGGGCTGGGATCGGTCCGCGCCCGCACCCCCCCTCCCCGACCGGGTGGTGACTGCGACCACCGACCGATACCTCGAGATCTTCCGGCGACTCACCGGCGTGTCGCTCGACAGGTACGAGGCGCCGGGATTCCCGGGAGGTGACCGGTGAGTGATCGCGCGGGACTCCAGCGGGGAATCATCGTCCTTCCCTCGGCCTTCACCCTGGGGAACCTGTTCTTCGGGCTCTACGCCATCGTCGCGGCGTCGCGCGGGGACTTCATGCTGGCGGGGTGGTTTATCGTATTCGCCGCCATCCTCGACATGCTCGACGGTCGGATCGCCCGATTCACACGCACGGGATCCCGCTTCGGGGCCGAACTGGACTCGCTCGTCGACGCAATCTCGTTCGGGGTCGCGCCGGCCTTCGTGCTCTACCACCTCTTCCTGGCAGACCAGTCCTGGGCGTGGATCCTCTCCTTTCTTTACGTGGCCGCGGCCGTCGTTCGCCTGGCCCGCTTCAACGTGGAACAGGGTGGAGAGGCGAAGCGGGCGTTTCACGGTCTGCCCTCGCCCACGGCGGGGATGATCCTGGCAACGATCTACCCCTTTTTCACGGCCCCACGGGTGGCCGAGATCACCGGCGGCCTGCCCTCGGTCCAGGTGGTGGGTGTGATCATGATCGCGATCGCGGTTCTGATGATGAGCCACATCCCCTACCAGCTGGTTCCCCGGGTCGGATTCCGGGGCTGGAAGCGTGGAGGGATGACGCTCTTTCTGGCGGCGTCGGCGGTCGCGGCCATCGCGATCCCCCAGTACTTCATCTTCCCCTTCCTGGTGGCCTACACGGCGCAGGGAGTCGCCCGCTCCTTCGTTCTGGGGCTCCTCGAGCGACTTCCCGAGCAGGACCCCCTCCTCGATGAAGTGGATGATGGACTGACCGAAAAGCGCACGATGGATTATGGTGAACTGACCCCTCGACGTTATCCTCCGCCTGACGGCGAAGCCCCGGGTGAGACCCCCGAAACCGAACCTGAATCTCCGGAGAAATCCCCTTGAGCCGTTTCGATGTCGAAGTGCGAATCAAGCCCCGCCCCGGTCTCCTCGACCCGCAGGGAAAGGCCGTCCACCATGCACTGGAATCCCTCGGGTACGACGGGGTGTCGGAAGCGAAAGTGGGGCGCCTGATCGCCCTCACGGTCGAGGCCGGCTCCGAGGCCGACGCCCGCGACCGTGTCGAGCAGATGTGTCGGAAGCTCCTGGCGAACCCCGTGACCGAGGACTTCAGCCTCAGGGTCACCGAGGCTCCCGCTGTGACGGACGGTGACGGATGAAGGTCGCGGTCATCACCTTCCCGGGGTCGAACTGCGACTACGACTGTTATCAGGCCCTCAAGACCCTCGGAGGCTTCGAGCCGGAATTCCGCTGGCATCGTGACGAGAAGCTCGGCGATGTCGACGCGGTTCTCCTGCCCGGAGGGTTCTCCTACGGCGACTACCTGCGGTCGGGAGCGATCGCACGCTTCTCTCCGATCATGGAAGCAGTCGTGGAGTTCGCTCGGGCGGGGGGCCCGGTCGCCGGGATCTGCAACGGCTTCCAGATCCTGTGCGAGAGCGGACTGCTCCCGGGTGCGCTCCTGCCGAATGAGAGCCTCCTCTTCCGCAGCTACGACGTCCACATCCGCGTCGAGACGGTGCGAACACCCTTCACCTCCGCCTATGAGCGGCACCAGGTGCTTCGGATCCCGATCGCTCACGGGGACGGAAACTTCCACGCCGACGACGAAACCCTGGCCGAGCTCGAGGGAGACGACCGGATCGTGTTTCGGTACGTGGACGCGGACGGCTCACTCACCCCCGAGGCCAATCCAAATGGATCGGCGCATCACATTGCGGGGATCGTGAACGCGTCCCGGAATGTCCTGGGCATGATGCCGCACCCGGAGCGCGCGGTGGAACCGGTCCTCGGCTCCACCGACGGTGCGGGCCTGTTCACCTCTCTTCGCCGGCACCTCGAAGGAGCCATGGCATGACCGATCCGACGACTTCGCCCTCACCCGTGACCACGGACGGTGGCGCGGTGATCCCGCGTCCGCGCCCCGGAGACCCGGAGATCACCGCCGAGGTGGTCGAGGCCCACGGACTCTCCGCCGAGGAATATGAACGGGTCCTCGGCATCCTGAGCCGGACGCCCACCTTCACCGAGCTCGGGATCTTCTCGGCCATGTGGTCGGAGCACTGCGGATACAAGAACTCCAAGCGGCTCCTCATGCTGCTTCCGACCGAGGCCCCGTGGGTGATCCAGGGACCCGGCGAGAACGCCGGCGTGATCGACGTGGGAGACGGACTCGCCCTGGCCTTCAAGATCGAGTCGCACAACCACCCCTCGGCCGTGGAGCCCTATCAGGGTGCGGCAACCGGTGTGGGTGGCATCCTGAGGGATATCTTCACCATGGGAGCGAGGCCGATCGCGGTCCTCGATTCCCTCCGCTTCGGAGATCTGGATTCGGGCCGGAACCGATACCTCTTCGCGGGCGTTGTGAAGGGCGTCGGGGACTACGGCAACTGCGTGGGCATTCCCAACATCGGTGGCGAGGTCTTCTTCGACCGGGCGTACGACGGGAACCCCCTCGTCAACGCGATGGCTCTCGGTCTCATGAAGCGCGAGGACCTCATCAAGGGTGAGGCTTCGGGGGTCGGCAACCCCATCATGGCGGTGGGGGCCCGCACCGGCAGAGACGGAATTCACGGCGCGACGTTCGCCTCGGAGGAACTCTCGGAGGACTCCGACGAATCCAGCCGTCCGCAGGTGCAGGTGGGCGACCCCTTCACCGAGAAGCTCCTCCTCGAGGCCTCGCTGGAGCTGATCCGCTCCGGACACATCGTCGGAATCCAGGACATGGGGGCGGCGGGGGTGACCTCGTCGGCATCGGAGATGGCCGGACGCGCGGGCTCGGGTGTCGAACTCGAGATGGCCGACGTGCCGGTTCGCGAAGAGGGCATGACCCCCTACGAGATCCTCCTCTCCGAATCGCAGGAGCGGATGCTCGTGGCCGCCAAGGCGGGACGCGAAGACGAGGTGCGGAAGATTCTCGCGAAATGGGAACTCGAGGCCGAGGTCATCGGTGCGGTGACCGATGACGGCTACTTCCGCATCCTCGAAGACGGCGAGGTCGTCGCGAACATTCCGGCGCTTCCACTCACCGATGGGTGTCCGACCTACGAGCGTGAAGGCATCGAAGGGGAGGACGTCAAGGAGGCCCGCAGGCGCGACCTGAGCCCCGTGCTCGAGCCCGAGGGGGACCTGACCGAACCCTTCATGCGGCTCATGGGCTCTCCGAACGTGGCCAGCAAGCGCTGGATCTACGACCAGTACGACACGACGGTGCGCACCTCGACCGTCGTACGCCCCGGGAGTGATGCCGGGGTGGTGCGCCTTCGTGGGACCCGGAGGGCGATCGCGGCGACCACCGACTGCAATGGCCGATTCTGCTGGCTGAACCCGAGGGAGGGCGCGAAGGCCGCCGTGGCCGAGGCCGCGCGGAATCTCGTGTGCAGCGGGGCTCTTCCCACCGCCATCACGAACAACCTGAACTTCGGGAACCCGCTCAAGCCGCACATCTACCATCAGCTTCGGGAAGCCGTGCTGGGAATGGCGGAAGCCTGCTCCCTCTTCGAGACTCCCGTGACCGGGGGGAACGTCTCGCTCTTCAACGAGACCGACGGGAAAGCGATCTACCCCACCCCTGTGGTGGGGATGGTCGGGATCCTCGACGACGTGGATCACGCGACCCGTGCGGCCTTCCAGGTGGAAGGGGACTCGATCATCCTGCTCGGCGAAACGAGCGAGGAGATCGGGGGCTCGGAGTACCTCTACCGGGAGCACGGCGAGGTGGCGGGGGAAGCCCCCTCGGTGGACCTGCTCGCGGAGCGGCGCCTCCAGCACGCGGTGCTTGGAATGATCCAGAAGGGGCACATTCGATCGGCCCACGACTGCTCCGAGGGAGGGCTCGCCGCGGCGCTCGCGGAATCAGCGGTCAGCGGGGAGCGGGCGCTCGGAGTCGACGTGCAGCTCCACGCCCGGATCGCACCGGTCGCCCTCTTCTTCGGGGAGTCGACCGGTCGGGTGATTCTGAGTTGTTCCGCCGACGAGGAGTCGAGGGTCCTCGAGATCGCACGCTCCCACGGCGTACCCGCCCAGCTGATCGGAAGGGTCGGTGGAACGGCGAGTCCGTTCTCGATCCGCGCTCCCCGTGGCTCGATCGAGATTCCGGTCGAGACCCTTCGCGAGAGGTATTTCGGAACACTTCCCGAACTCATGGCACAGACCGCCGCCGAGGAGGTCCGGTGAGAGACGAGTCGAAGGAGCCGGCCCACGGCGTCCTCGAAATGATCCATGGACTCGAGGATCGTCCCGAGGGGGCGGACCGGGGCTCTGCGACGGACATCAAGTCGGCCGAGCTCGATCCCCTGCCCCGCGAGGAATGCGGGGTCTTCGGTGTCTCGGGGATCGAACGCGCAGCGGAGCTGGGCTTTCTGGGCCTCTACGCGCTCCAGCACCGGGGGCAGGAGTCGGCGGGAATCTGCGCGATCGATTCCGAAGGCGTCGCCCGGGTCAAGAAGGGAAGCGGGCTGGTCTCCGATGCCTTCACGGCCGATGATCTGAACCAGCTGGTGGGGTCGAACGCCGTCGGCCATGTGCGCTATTCGACAGCCGGAGGCAGTCGGATCCAGAACGCGCAGCCGATCGTGGTACGGTACGCACAGGGAGACCTCTCGATCGCCCACAACGGGAACCTGACGAACGGAAACGAACTGAGGAACCGCCTGGTCGAAGAGGGAGCCCTCTTCCAGACGACCTCGGATTCGGAGGTGATCGTTCACCTGATCGCCCGATCGAGGCACGACACGATCGAAGCGCAGATCGACGATGCGCTCACGCACCTCGAGGGGGCCTTTTCGGTCGTACTGAGCGTGGGACGGGTGCTCTTCGCGGCGGTGGACTCACGGGGCTACCGCCCCCTGGTGCTGGGCAGGAAGGGCGGGGGCGCCGTGGTGGCCTCCGAGACCTGCGCGCTGGACATCATCGACGCGGAGTTCGTCCGCGACGTGAACCCCGGTGAGGTGCTCCGAATCGAGGACGGCGTGGTCGAGACCCTGCGGAGCCTCCCTCCCGCCCCCAAGCCCGCGCCCTGCGTCTTCGAGCTCGTCTACTTCGCCCGTCCGGACTCCCGGATCTGGGGCACCAGCGTGGATCGGGCCCGCCGGGCATTCGGACGACGACTGGCGAAGGAACACCCGGTCGAAGCCGATTGCGTGATCGCGGTGCCCGACTCCGCCAATTCCTCGGCGCTGGGCTATGCGGAAGAGAGCGGAATTCCCTACGAGCTCGGGCTGCTCCGCAACCACTACGTCGGACGCACCTTCATCAAGCCCTCGCAGGCGGACCGGGACTTCGGAGCGCGCATCAAGTACAACCCGGTGCGTGAGGTCGTCGAGGGCCGACGGGTTCTCGTGGTCGACGATTCCCTCGTGCGCGGAACGACCTCGACCTCGTTGGTGAAGTTTCTCCGGCAGGCGGGAGCACGCGAGGTCCACTTCCGAATCGCCTCCCCCCCGGTGACGCATCCCTGCTTTTACGGGATCGACATGCCCTCGCGAGAAGAGCTGATCGGGGCGATGCACACCGTGCCGGAGATCGCGGAGCAGCTCAAGGTGGACTCCCTCGGGTACCTCTCTCTGGAGGGCATGCTGGAGTGCGTCGAGGAATTCGGACCCTTCTGCGACGCGTGCTTTTCGGGCGACTATGCGGCGCCCCTGATCGACGTCGAGCGCGGACTGGCCTCTCTCACCAATCCGCCGGGGTGCTGAGAGCCCTTCGGTGATCAGCCGCCGCCGGTAACGACCTCGACCGAGGTGAGGTCACTGCTGCGCAGCGCCGCCCCGTGGGCGTCGACGCCCACGGCGATCAGCCGCTGCGCCCCTGCCGGAATACGCGGGTCCGGTGTCCACTCGAAACTCCAGCGCCACACCCTTCCCTGAACGCCGGTCCCATCCTGGACCATCTCTCCGGTCGAGGACGAGCCCAGCCAGACGGCTGCGCCATCCGGCATCAGTGCGAGCATGTGCACCGTCGTGAACGGACGCTCGAACTCGCCGGCCGCTCCGCTCGCCCGGGCCGAAAGCGTGATCGACTCTGCCGCGCTTTCCGGGCAGGGCCCCTCACCCGTTCCGGCCAGTCCCGGACCGCAGACCACCGGACCCGACGCTTCCAACTCCCACCGTGCCACGCCCCCGGACGCACCCCGGTCCTGAACGCGAAAGCTCCGCGCCTCGAACTCAGGGGAGCCGGGGATCGCAGCCACGCGGGTGCCCCGTGCGCCCGCCGCGTCAACCGCCGAGCCAGTGATCTGCGTGGCCAGATCCACCGCTCCCGACGGTGCACCCGAAGAGTTGACGACCTCGAGGCCGACCACGACCGGCATTCGGAGCTGGAAGCTGGCCTCGGGCACGAGTGCACCCGAAAAGGGCTCGCCCAGAAACTCGGGCGCGGCGAAGGGAAGGATCCCGGCCGGGCTTCCCGGATCTCCAAAGCGAATGGCCGCCTGTCCGTAGAACAGGTCGATATTGTCCCGAGCCTGGCCCGTCACCGTCATCTCTTCCCCTGCGGACACGCTCGAGGGGACCTGCAGCGACAGCAGTTCGGGGGGCGTGGGATCACGCAGGACCCATGCGACCACCGGCTCGGAGTGATTCCCCCCTCGATCCAGTGCCCGTGTGGTCAGCCGGAAGTACCCATCCCCGGAGTCGGGGAGGTCCCGAATGAACCCGTCCGGCGAGGGAGAACAGGGTCCGCTGACCGGGAATATGCAGACCGGCTCGGTACCGAGCTGCGGTGCATAACGCTCCACCACGGTGCGGAAGGGAGTCCCGGCGATCCCGCTGCGCTCGTCGACCGCAGTCAGAACCCACGCGGAGCCGGACGCCGGATTGATCTCCCTCATCCCGAGCGCGTCCGCTGCGTCGACCAGCGTCGCGAGGGGCGGAGTCCGGTCGACACCGAAGATCCCTCCACGCTCATTCGACAGGGGATTCGCAGAGGTGGGTTGCAGGGCGACCACCCGCTCGTTCGAGAGCGCGTCGGAGAGCACGACGACCGCCCGATACGCCGCGTTCGATCCGGTCTCTGCGAGCTCCGCCCCCACCTCTACCGGCGTGCGTGCCAGTAGCTGCGAATTCGTGAGGGTTGCATCGCCCGCGTGCACCCTGAAGGTGACCCCTCCAACTCCCGAATCCTCGCTCTCCCCGATCGCGAGTGCGAAGGGGAAGGTGGCCCCGACCCAGTTCTGGCTGCAGCAGGTTGCCTGGGAACCCTGCGCGGGGAATTCGAAGGAGGTGGCCTCCGGAGCGACCTGATCGACCCGAAGGGAGTCGCCGACCACGACGGGAAGGCCGCCGACCGGGCCTCCCTGCGAATAGGCGGCCGCGATCACCCGGAGTTGATCGATCGCGCCCCTCGGCGTCTGATACCCCGACAACGAACTCACATCGGTCGCCCCCGGGGAGAGCACGAATCGGAAGGGGGGACTTCCCGCGAGGCTCTGCCGTGCGACCTGCGCGCCACCGGACCGACGCAACTCGAGCTGTACCGTCGAAACATCGCGGCCGGGGGAGTAGATCACGGGAAGTACGTCCACCACCAGGTCCCCGCCGACCCAGGTCTCCCCATCGTCCCCGAGCACCGGGCCGACTCCGGGCTCGACTCGCCCCATGAAGGTGTCCTGGTTTCTGAGGGTCAGCGGGGTCGACGCCGATGAAGCCGAACTCCCGCCCTCGCGCGTCGCGAGGCGCACCGTGAGCGTCCGCTGGCCGTTCAGGAACCGTGGCACTCCGGTTTCCTCGTCGAAGGCGGCGGTATTCACCGGGAAGCTGAGCTCCTGGGTCGTAGCCGCAGAGAGCTCCACGCCACCGGATTCCTGAAAGGACTGACGCCCCACCACCTGCCCGCCCAGAAGCACCAGAAGGGAGTCCGGTCGGTCGAGGCCCCGGTCGATGGCCACATTGACCTCGATCCGACCCCGAACGTCGTCGGGATCCACGCCCTCGAGGGTTCCGGCGGACGTACGTCGCTGGACACTCCGAATCACGACCGAAGCGGTGAGCTCAGGAATCCCCTCGAACGTCGCGACGTGCGTCTGTCCGGTCGCCAGCTCGACCTCGGTGCGGGGCGTGGGGAAGTTCACCGATGCGGGGAACCCACTGATCTCGACGGTATAGCTCCCCGCTCGCATCGCGGAGAAACGAAACTCCCCCTCACTGTCGGTCTGGGTCGTTCGCGACTCGGTCCCTTCGAGACGGACACTGATCCCCGGTAGTCCCTGCTCTCGGGAGGTCACCGTCCCGACGATCGCAGCCGTGCGAATGAAGTTGCCCTGGAAGTCCACCGTTATCGCCCCCCCCTCGGGCACGGCCGCGGCTCGCGAGGTAGCAGGGAACGCAGCATCCGAGGGCACGTTTCGAATCGAGACCACGTAGGCGCCGGAGGGAAGCTCCTGGAAGGCGTACCGTCCGGCTTCGTCGGTCGTCACCTGATCGGTACGTGGCCCGGAGACCTCGACGATTACCCCCGCGAGAGGGCTGCCCTCGGCGAGCACGACCCCCTGCAGCGTCCCACGGGGTGTGGGCTCGGTGGAGTCACACCCTGCGAGAAGAAGGGCGACCGCCAGAGCGATCAAGGTGGCGAAGGTCAGGCGCATGGCTTCCGGAGACGGGGTATTGGCTCAAGGGGTTACCCGGGAATACCCTTCAGGAGCAAGTCCGGTGCCATACTCCTTGCCCTCCCGACCCCCCTCGGAGGGCACTCCACATCGACCTCCACGGCGCCACTTCGACGCTGAGCCGTCAGTGCATTCAGATTTCTGAGAGGGTTTCGACCGCGCGTTCGACCAGTCCGGCCGAGCCAATGAACAGGGGAGTGCGCTCGTGCAGTCCGGAAGGCTTTCGCTCCAGAATCCGATCTCGACCATCGGACGCTCCGCCCCCGGCCTGCTCCGCGATCCAGGCAAGGGGATTCGCCTCGTAGACGAGGCGGAGCTTCCCCTTCGGGCTCCGGCTGTCGGCCGGGTACATGAAGAGTCCTCCCTTGAGCAGCGTCCGGTGGAAGTCGGCCACCAGTGAGCCGATGTACCGCGACGAGAAGCCCCCGGCCCCGGAGTCCCCCCGCTTGAGCTCCTCGATGAATCGCTGCATCGCCGGACTCCACCGCTCATGGTATGCCTCGTTCACCGAGTAGCAGCGGGAGGGCGGATCCGGAATCCGGATCTCGGGGTGGCTGAGGAGGAACTCTCCGATCGACGGGTCCAGGGTGAAGCCGTGCACCCCTCGCCCCGTCGTGTACACCATCATGGTCGAAGACCCGTAGAGCACGTAGCCCGCCGCGAGCTGGCGAATCCCCGGCTGCAGGCAGTCCTCGACGGTCCCCCGCTCCTCGTCCGAGACCCTGCGGTAGAGCGAGAAGATCGTGCCGATCGAAACGTTCACATCGATGTTCGAGGACCCGTCCAGAGGATCGAAGACCAGCACGTAGTCACCCGCCGGAAACTTCTCGGGGATCGGAATGAAGTCCTCGAACTCCTCGGATGCCATGCAGCAGAGGTGCCCGTTGTGGTCCATCGCCCGATAGATCACGTTCTGGGCGAACACATCGAGCTTCTGGACCTCCTCGCCCTGCACATTGCTGTGCCCGGCCTTGCCCAGGATATCGACCAGTCCGGCCATGTTCACCTGCCGCGAGATCACCTTCGCCGCCAGGGCCATGTCGGTCAGGATGTTGCTGAAGGATCCACTCGCCCTGCGCCGGCGCTCCTCCTCGATGATGTGTCGCTCGATCGTGATGATGTGCGTTTCGGTCATTTCGGTCGGGTCAGGGCTCGAGGGGCTGGGATGTCGGCGGTGCCGCTCCGGTCTCCGTCAACGTAGTGGGGAGCGACCGACGAGGTACAGAGGCATGCGGGTTGTCACCGTTGCGTCCGGATCTCGGTGCGCCCATCTCTTCGGAGACGAAGCCGGATCGTACCGTCCCGATCCGTACGCAGGATTCGTACCCCGTGCGCTTCGAGCCGCTCGACCACCTCGGGGTGGGGATGGCCGAACCGGTTCCCGTCTCCCGCCGGAATCAGCGCCCAGTCCGGACGGGTCCGTGTCAGCAGGTCGCTCGAGGTCGACGTCCGGCTCCCATGGTGTCCCACCTTGAGCCCCGTGAGCCGTGGCAGACTCTCCAGCACCGCCTCTTCCGCCGCCACGTACGCATCGCCGGTGAGGAGGACCGAGCTTCGCCCCCACTCGACCAGCAGGATGATCGAGAGGTCATTGGGATCGCCGCCCGGGCCGCTCCACTCCCCTGGGATCGGATGCAGAACGGTAAACTCGACCCCGCCATCCCGGAACGAGATGCCCGCGGTGGCCGGGCGCAGGGGCACGCCCGAGGCCCGCGCCTGTTCGAGCAGTTCCAGATACGGTCGCGAGGGAACTGCGATCGCCGGATCCAGGAGTCCTCGTACCTCGATGGCATCCAATACCGCGCCGGCCCCTCCGATGTGATCCAGGTGCGGGTGACTCAGCACGATGAGGTCCAGGGTGCGAACGCCGTGCCTGCGCAGATAGGGGACGACGCGGCGCTCCCCGGCATCCCAACTCTCGCTCGCGGGTCCGGCATCGACCCCAACCCATCGGCCCGAGGGGAGCCGAAGCAGGAGTGCGTCGCCCTGGCCCACGTCGATCATGTGCACATCCAGGGTGCTCGGAAGGGGAAGCACGGGCAGGAGCAGGGTGACACAGAGACCCGCCACGACGCCGAGTGCCATCCGCGCCATCCTGCGAATCCGCCCGGCGAGCGGACGCAACGCGAGGACGGTCACAAGGGCCGCGCCCCCGCCGGAGAGCAGCACCGGCCGCGAAACCCAGATCGAGGCCCCGGGGAGCCCTGCGGCCACCCGAACCCCCCATTCCACCCCCGCGAGGATCAGACCCACTCCTCCAGCCAGAAAGGATCCGATGCCGAAGACGGGAATCGAGGCGAGGAGCGAGGCTGCGACCCCGGGGATCGCCAGGGCCACGCCGGGGGCGACCGCGAGGGTCGCGGGGATTCCCACCAGCGAAACCCGGTCGAAGTGCCACGCCAGGAGCGGAAGGGTCGGAACGGTCGCCGCGATCCCGGCCACCACCCCCTCGGAACTCCCTCGCAGCCACCGTTCTCCGGCCGTGGCGCCCGGCCGACGGCGGGGTGGCCGGCGCCCGATTCCGCGCCAGGCTCGGTCGACCCACTCCTCGATCGGGCGGCGGAGTGCGACCAGCCCCCACGTTCCCGCGAACGAGAGCTGGAATCCGACCGAGCCCAGCGCTCGAGGGTCGATCAGAAGGAGGAGCAGAAAGGCGCTCGAAAGCGTGCCCACCGAGACCACCGGGGTCCCCCGCAGCCGGGCGAGGGCGAGGAGGGTGAGGAGCACCGAAGCGCGTAGTGCCGCGTCCGGTGCCCCGATCCCCAGGACGTAGACCCAACTCCCCAGCGCCGCCCCCACTCCGGCGGGCCGGGGTCGAAGTCCAGCCATGCGGATCAGGCTCAGGAGCAGTCCCGCGACCACCCCCACGTGGAAGCCCGAGATTGCCAGCAGGTGCGCGGTGCCCGAAAGCGCGAAGGCGCCGCGCAGCTCGGGATCGAGGTGCTCCCTGCGGGCAAGGACCAGCGCCTCGACCATCGGGGCTCGGGGCCCCCAGAGCGCGGCGATCCGATCGGCCACCCGACCCCTGAAACCGACGACCCGGCCGAAGAGGTCGCCCCCGGTCGTCACCATCTCGGAACCGACGTCGAGTCGGAGCCGTCCCGCCCACTCGGCCCGTCCCGCCTCGGGAAAATCCCGGGCCTCCCAGCGCGCCGGCACGCGGATCCGAACGCCGGTGGGGGGCACCTCCACCCCTCGGGGCCAAAGCGCCCTCACCGCCCCCCGACAGCCATCCGGGAACCCCTCCTCGACCCGGAACGGGATCGCGCGCTCCGGATCCGCACGGGCCAGGAAGCGGCCGACCACCTCCGACCGGTGACCGTCGGGGAGGGTGAGTCGGCAATCGCCGGCGTCCAGACTCACCCCCGCGCGTCCGGCCAGCACACCGGCGACCAGGGCGATCAGGAGAGGGGCTGCGGGGCGGCGCCATGTGAAGATGAGCGCCAGTGCGGTGGGGAGGAGGAGAACCGGCGGGGGGAAGATGCCGGAGAGGGGAAGGACGATTCCGGCGCCATAGGCCAGCGCCAGTAGGGTTACGGCGGGTAGGGGCCCGATTCCTCCTCTCCTTCCACTTCCTCCGTCGGCTCCCCGGCGTGGGTCTCCGTGGCGCTCGCGAAGGTCGGAATCTCCTCCTCATCGAGGAAGAGGTCCCGCTGGTACCGATCCCGGAATTCCGCTTCGTCCCGGCCCTCTTCTTCGAAGCGTTCCCGCAGGAACTTCCGGATCTTCAGGTCGGAGTGCAGTCCGGCCAGGAGCATCACCGCCATGCCCACCAGGAGCGACACGAAGGCGACGTAGATGACCGGCACCCGATACAGCGTCCAGACGCCGAGGTCGAGGGTCACGCGCTCCGCACCGTTCCAGCGCGAGAAGAGCATCACCATGACCAGGACCGAGACCACTCCCGCGACCCCGATCCCCCGGCTCACGCGGACTCCGCCAGCGCCGGTGCCTCGACCGGCTCCCCCCGGAAGGTGGCTCCCGTCGTTGCGGTCAGCTCCACCTTGACGTAGTCACCCTCGCGGTGCTCCCCGGCCGGAAAGACCACGGTCTTCCATCTCCGGGTCCGACCCAGGAGCATCCCCGGATCTCGCCCGGGTTTCTCGACCAGGACCTCGTCGATCCGACCGACCTCGGTGTGATTGATCTCGGACTGGATCGATCGCGAGAGCCGGATCAACTCCTCGAGTCGGGCCTGCGCCTCGTCCTCGGGAATGAACTCCTCGTCGGGAAGTCGCGTGGCGGGGGTCCCTTCGCGCAGCGAGTACTTGTAGGTGAAGGCGTCGTCGAAGCGCACGGTGCGCATCAGCTCGAGGGTGTCCCGAAACTCCGCCTCCGTCTCCCCCGGGAAGGCCACGATGATATCGGTCGAAAGGGCGATGTCGGGGATCGCCCTGCGCACCATCTCCACCTTCTCGAGGAAGGTCTCGACGGTGTAGCGGCGCACCATCCGCTTGAGCGTCCGATCGTTTCCGGCCTGTGCGGGCAGGTGAAGCTGCTCGCAGACCGCGGGTTCGACCGCCATGACCTCGACCAGCTCGGGGGTCACGTCGTTCGGGTGGGGCGAGGTGAAGCGAACCCGTCGGATCCCGTCGAGCCGCGCGACGCTTCGCAGCAGCGTGGGGAATGCCCACTCCCCATGGCGGTACGAGTTCACCGTCTGACCGAGCAGGGTGACTTCGCTGACCCCGCGCTCGACCAGCCCCCGGATCTCGTCGAGCACCTCCGACGGTGATCGGTTCTTCTCGGGCCCTCGAACGTAGGGGACGATGCAGTAGGTGCAGCGATGGTCACAGCCCCGCTGGATCGGGACCCAGGCGACCGGTCCAGAGGACCGCCGCTGCTCCAGCCCCTCGTAGTTTTCGCCCGTATCGAGATCGAGGACCGCGAGCTGGATCCGGTCCTTCGTCTCTCCCCTCCGGGTCGGTGTTCGGGGCGCTGGGCGTGCGTGGGTCCCGGATCCGGCGGCGATGTTGCGCCCGGGATCGGGCGCCCCCGCCATCGATTCATCGAATGCTTCGGCCGAAGGATCGGGATCGACCCCGAGTCCCGGTCGGTCGGCACCCCCGGCTCGGACGCGCTCGAGCTGTTCGGGCAGGGTCCGATAGGCGTCGGGTCCCATGACAAGATCCACGTAGGGCGCCTTGTCGAGCAGCGAGGTCCCCATCCGCTGCGCCATGCAGCCGGTCACCCCGATCACAAGGTCGGGGCGCTCCTGGCGGATCCCGTTCAACTGGGCCACCCGCCCCAGGACGCGCCGTTCTGCGTGGTCCCGAATCGAGCAGGTATTCACGAGGATGACGTCGGCGTCCTCGGGGATGGCCACGATCCGGTAGCCCTCCCCTTCGAGGATGCCCTCCATCAACTCCCCATCGGATATGTTCATCTGGCAACCGTACGTCTCGATGTACGCACGGCGTGCCGGTCTGGTCTCAGGTATCATAGCCTATAATCAAGAAGAGATTCCCGGACAGATCAATGGCTGGACGACGACCCGGATTCGCACACCCGGGTCACAAGCTACCACCCGCCCTCCCCCGTGTCACTTCCAACTGCCCGGGGAGAGAGGTGCAGGAGCAGGCCGCGGTTGCTCACGCCGGCACTGGCGCTCGAGCGGGGCCTCACCCCAATATCCCCGTGGGACCCAATCTTGGGGAACCCCGCTCGTCCACTCCGACCAGGAGCCCCCATGCCCCCCGATCATCCGCGCCGGGATTCAGGGATCTCGGTCTCGCTCGAGGCCGGAATCGACGATCGCGTCCAGGTGGAGCGGCGCGAGACCCGTGCCGAGGCCGGCGACCCCTTCGCCATTCTCGTGTTGGGAGACTTCCGGGGAGTCGGAGAGGGGGCTCCGGCCGCCGACCTCGCTTCCTTCGAGGAGCGCGTCCCGCTGGCCGTGGATCGCGACGACCTGGACCGGGCCATGGGCGCCCTTCGGCCTGCGGTGCACATCCCGGGCGACTCCGACGCCCCCGAGCAGACCCTGGCGTTCCGTACGATCCGGGATTTCCACCCGGATCGGCTCCTGGAGCATGCGTCGGTGTTGCGGGGCCTTCGAAGGGAACGAACCGGCGAGGCGGCTGAATCACCGTCGGAAGATCCCCCGGAAGCCGACTCGCACCCCGCGGGCGACCGTGCCGAGTCCGATGATTTCGGACTCCTCGACCAGATCCTCGCATCGGAGGGGGAACCATCCACACCGGCCGCGAGTGAGGGCTCCACGCGTGGGGCCCGCGACCCGCTTCGGGCCGCGTCGGAGCTGGATGCGTTTCTGCGCCGCATCACGCGCCCCTACGAGACCCGGGACCCGGACCCTGCCGACGAGGCGCGACGCGATGCCCTCGACCGTGAAACGACCCTGCAACTCCGGCGCCTCCTGCACCACCCCCGCTTCCAGGCGCTCGAGGCCCGCTGGCGGGCGCTCTCCCTTCTGGTCCACCGACTCGAGACCGGCCCCGACCTCAAGGTGTTCCTCCTCCAGGCCGACCCGGCCGAGCGCATCCGGGCCGCCGAAACGGGGGAACTCGAGACGCTCCTTCTACGCACGTCCGGGGAGCTCCTTGGGGGCGCCCCGTGGGCGGTGACCCTGGTCGACCACACCTTCGGGGATCACCCTCGGGAGGTCGAGGCGCTGATCGGGCTGGCAACCGCCTCGCAGGCCACCGGCACGGCCTTCGTGGCCGAAGCGGACCCGTCGCTTCTGGGGATCGAGGGGTCGGGAGCCGAGAGTTCGGCCGCGTGGCATCGCCTTCGCGCCCACCCGGGGGCCGCCGGACTCGGTCTCTGCCTCCCCCGGTTCCTCGCGCGTCTCCCCTACGCGAAGGGTGAGAACCCGTGCGAGTCCATGGACTTCCAGGAGCTGGAAGCCGGCCGAACCCCCGACACCCGGACGTTGTCGTGGGGAAACCCGGCGTTCCTGGCAGCGATCCTTCTCGGTACCGCCTTTCGCCGAAACGGGTGGGGACTCCGCGCGGGGGACCCCGACCGGGTGGACTCCCTCCCGCTGGCACTCCACCCCGGAAAGGATGGGACGGTCGCGCTTCCCTGTACCGAACTCACTCTGAGTTCGGATCAGGTGCAGGGACTCATCGAGGCGGGGTTCATTCCGGTCGGATCCCGTCCGGGAGAGGGCACCGCCCGACTGCTCGGATTTCGGTCGGTTTCGAAGTCAGGGGCCACGCTGAACGGGCCCTGGTGAGCCCGTAGCTCCGCCCCACAAGCCCATCGAAATACTTCCGATCAGTGGCGTCCCGGCCCTCTCCGGTCGTGGCTCTCGACCGATGTCTCGTCGGTTCGAATGATCGTCGCGACCAGTGCGCCCCCCCCGATCACGGCACCGATGAAGAGGAGCATCGCCAGCCCCGGGTAGCCGAGGAGAGTAAAGTTCGTCTCGACCTGCATCAGCATGGCGGCTCCCACGATGAGAGCCGCCATGACGAGCCCGAGGGTGATCCGGTTGGCGATCTTCTGGAGCCCCTCCATCATGTAGACCTCGTCGAAGGCATCGACCTTGACCCGGACCCGGTTGCTGGCAAGCAGGTCGAGCGTCTTGTTCAATCGGGTCGGAAGTTCCTGGATGAAGTCGTTCATTTCGAGAAGTGACGCCGCGACTCTCCCCGGGGACGCCTGCTGCCACATGCGCTGGCGGAGGATGTCGGCGACGTGAGTGCGGATCGCCTCGTTCGGGTCGAACTCGGGGTCGAGCGTCCGTCCCACACGGTCCAGGTTCAGGAGGGTCTTGC
>REBS01000019.1 GCA_007692605.1 Gemmatimonadales bacterium | reverse complement strand
TGCTGGTGGCCTCGTCGGCGCAGGAAGGGCTGACACGGATGCGGAGCTGAGCCGGAAGGCTCGACGATGCCGAGGGATTCATGACGTGCAAGACGTTGCTGAAAGGCACGGCACGGCTCGGGTTTTCCGGGGCCGCCATCGGGGGCGTCCCTCGGAATCCTCGCTCGGATTGAAGGCCGTTTGCACCTGGCCGAAGCCCGCATCAACGAATGCCGTACCTGTCGAATAGGACCTGTGCACGCAGTCTCCCGAATCGGATCTGCGTGGGCGGATCCGGCCGCGGCACCATGGCCAGCGCCGGACCCTACCACCAGGAGAGTGGGTCTCCCAGCTTGAACCGGAAGCCGGCGACCTCGACGTGCCCGTCCGATTCGACACCGCAGGTCCCATCGTACAGCACATTTCCGATCAGCCCCACCAGTCGGATCCTCGCGGACATGGCCAGCCCCTCGATCCCGAGCTTCGCGGTCAGGGTCGCGGTGTACTCGGCCTGAGAGGGCCAGGGCGCGGCAACGTGTAGCCGTCGTTGCCCCCTGAAGCTGAAGGACCCGTCGGATTTCAGCGACCCACCCAGTTCGACGGACACGAAATCGAGATCCACCGTCCCCTTTCCGGAGACCCGGCAGATCGGCCTCGCATCGTCGGAAACCCATCGGAGCGTCCACCTGGCATGCCCGAGGGAGACTCCGGCGATGTTGAGCGAGCCTTCCGCGAGGGCCTCGACGGTCTCCTGCCGGGTGCATGCCAGGAAACGCTTCACCACGAAGGGCGACTGGGGCGTTGTGAAGCCCCCGAGATGGAGCCGCGCACCCCCCAGCTCCTTCCCCGACAGCGTAATGCCATCGTGGGCCATCTCGAGGTGAAAGGTTGCGCCCGAGATCCTCCACCCCGGAGCCAACTCGATCTCCATCTTCAGCTCCATGGAGAAGTCGAGATCGGTTCTCGGAATGTCGATATCGGGGA
The DNA here is from genome assembly GCA_007692605.1 of Gemmatimonadales bacterium. Taxonomy (GTDB): domain Bacteria; phylum Gemmatimonadota; class Gemmatimonadetes; order Longimicrobiales; family Gaopeijiaceae; genus SLBA01. The sequence goes on along the minus strand of REBS01000019.1, from coordinate 5,072 downwards.
TGCCGGAGATGGGGGTGCCCCCGCCGACGCTGATCCTGGGTGCCTTCAGGTGGAGAGCAAACGACTGCCCCGAGCCTTCGACAGAGAATTCGGCCGCAGTCAGCCCCAGGTACTGATTTCCCAGGCCTTCCGGGGCGGCGCCCGCGAGCTTGAACGACCCGGCGGTCGAAACCTCGAAATCATCAAGCGCCAGTTCCCCCAGTTTCCCCAGCGACATCCGCGCAGAGGAGCCCGGCTCCCGGCCGCTGACCTCCAGCGAAAGCACACCACCGGTTTCGCGAAACTTCAGTCCGCCGGCGATCCCGACCCGATCACCGATGGCGAGGAGGGCGTCCCAGATGAACTCGAAATCCGACCCGTCCTTGGATGCCGTCGAGGCGAGGAAGCACTCAAGTTCGAGCTCCAGCAGGCCGCCGATCCGCGAGTGGGCTCGGAGGCCTGCAGCCAGGTCTCCTCCCCGAACCACTTCCAGTCCGACGAAGGTCTCGAAGGCCATCGACTTGGAGACGATCAGCGCGCCGGAGAGCATCACGATCGGTCCGGCGGACCCGCTTCCCGGCGGTGAGGGCAGTGCCTCGCTCCACCTCTCGCGCTCCTCGCGGGCAAGCCTCACGACCTCCTGAACCGCCTTTGCGTCCGTGCCGGTGTAGCCCCCGTCCGAGCTGTCGCCCGCGGCCCGGAATCCGTCGATGAGCTCGCGCCGGGTCGCCACGACCCACAGGAACTCCCCCGACAGCGGGCCGAAGTCGAGCGGGACTCGGCCGACCCGGTGATCGAGCGGAATAGCGGTCAGGAACTCGTAGGGCGAGAAGAACTTGATCCCGTTGAGCACGCTTGCGAACGTCCGCCAGAGATGGGCTTCGAACACGGGGCTCCCAACCTGCCCCAGGAGATGGCCGCCGTGAGGCCCTCCTCCCGTCCCGAACATGGGCGGCAGCTCGATGAAGCTTTCATTCAGCCTCAACTCGACATCCACAGCTCCGTCGGGGGGCAGGCGCACGTCGTCGTCCCCCAGGAACTGCCAGAACTCGGGGACGGCGGTGAAGAGCCCGGCCAGGTCGATGGAAGGCTTCAGGGTCCAGCTGCTCCTGATGCTGCCACCCAGCGGACCCACCTGATCGACACCCAGCTCCTCGAAGAACAGCGGAATGGGGATCGGGATCCCACTCTCGTACACGATCAACGCCGTCATCCCTTTCGAGACGAACGTGCTGTGGGCCTGATTCAGCGTCGGGATCCCATCCCCCAGAGCAGCGGCTGCAAGGATCTCGAGGATGTCGAACCGATCGACGATGACGTCAAGGTCGAGCCTGAACAGGGCCCCGCCAAGCACGGGTCCGAATGACACACGACCGACCTCGATGCCCAACAGCTGCGGCCCGGCGGGGAGCAGGACGTAGAGAGATTCGGGCGCCACCCTGGTGCCTGCCCTTGCCTCGAAGGTCAGACCGCCGGCGGTACCGGCCGCGATGTCGAAACTGAACTCGGACGGCAGTCCGGATGCGAGGTAATCCTTGAGCCGATCGGGAAGTCGGTGCCCCACCTTCGCGAGTTCGTCGAGCGCGCTGTCGAGCCTGTCCCCGAGGTGGATCCCGAGGTTCCGGACGAAGTCCCGGAAGGCCACCGCGTCGAACGTGTCCGATTCCCGATCGAACACGCGGATCTCCGAGAGCGGGACCGGCTCCGAGGGAAGCGTGTCGAGCGCGTCCTGCGAGAGGCGACCGCGCAGGATCTCCCTGATGAGCGGCATCGGAATTCGGATCTCCTGCCTGATGCCTCCCCCGGCCCGGAACTCCCTCCCGGAGAGCCTGAAACGAGGAGCCTCGAGTTCGAGGGATCCGGCCTGCCCAAGGTCGACCGGCCACCATCCATCCTCAAGGGTCACCTGCCTGACGGGAGAATCGACGAGGTCGATGCTGCAGCCGGGCCGACCGTCGGGAATCCCGACCGTGAGTCGGATCCCGACCGGGGTTTCGGTCACGAACACGTCCCGCACCGCCTCTCCGCGGTCGCTCATGCCGAACACCAGGTTGAGCGCCTGTGGAAGCTGCAGACCCAGCGTCACCTGCACCGAGATTTGGGTCCCCGAGGCCGACACGACCAGCGCCCGTCCCTCGACCCCGAGGTTTCCAAGGGGGGTCGGGTCCCTGCCTCGATCGAGCTCCGGGAGCTCGTACTCGAACGCCAGGGGACGCGGGTGATCGTCCGCAGTGTCGGAGCCCGGGGTTTTCAGGCTGCTCTTCAGGCTGAACGAACCAGGCTCGATGGACAGGTCGGCGGCGACGATGGCACCGAGTCGCGCCTGGATCGCGGGAGGCATCCCGCGGACCTCGAGCGCGGTGCTGCCCCGGAAGCTCCAACCCCTGGCGCGACGCTCGATGCCGAGGCCTCCCCCCTTCAGGATGAGTTCCGGGCTGCAGTCCAGCGCCTCGGGCACCGGAACGAGGATTCTCACGTCACCGTCGATCTCCAGGTACACCCCGTCCGCCTCGTCCCCATGGGACAGACGAAGCGAACCCGAGAGCGGCGCCATCTTCCCCCACTCCAGCGTTGCCCTTCCCCCCAGCTTCAGCCCACGGGATTGACCTGACTCGGTGCGGAGCCGGACCCGGAGTTCGGCCCGATCCAGCTCGAGGCGTGCATCCTCGACATGCATGACGGTCAGCCCGAGGTCCTCGGCCCGGAAGCTCAGCCACGCTCCGCCGTCCTCCATTTCCGTCCCTCCCTCAAGGCGGATCGGGTGCTCGTGATCCATGACGGTGACCTCGGCGGACCCTCCGAATGTCCACTCCTGCTCCCTGTGCCGAACCTCGAGGTGGAGCGATTCCACCTGGACGCCGTCCGCGACCTGCACACCGGTAGCATCGACGGCGAGCAGAATGTCGATCTCGTGCGCGCCTCCTCGGCGCCGCACGCGCCTGATCTCGAGACGCCCCCCGGTGACCGCCGCATGTCGCCCCAGCCACGGTATGGGCCAGGTACCGGTCACCTCGGCCTCGATCGTGAATTCTCCTTCGTCCGTCACCGAGATCCCGAGCCGCTCGAACTCGATGTCCGGCACCTCCTCGGGCAGGTCCGCGCCCACGAGATCGCGGACGAGTTGTCGGAGCGAGCCTCGCGTGAGACCGGAAAGCGTGAGCCCTCCCGCGTCGGCTCGGCCGGCGAGCAGCAGCCGCGTCTCGCCGAGGGCGAGTACGAGGGCAAGATCGACCGAGACCACCCGAGTGTCGGGTGCATCGAGGACGACCGTCCGGGCGGAGCATCGCTCGATCGTGAGGGGGCCGAGATCGAACTTCGGCGCGGCTTCGACCACAAGAACCACATCCTGCGGCATCCCATCGCGAAATCGCAGCGACAGGGCGGTTACGTTCGCGTTGTCCAGGACGATCGGAACAACGTCGTCGGCGGACAGCCCCAGAAGCTTGCCCACAGCCGACGGTGTGAGCGGGTTCTCGCGGGCCGGCTGGAAACGGAAGGTCCATTCGGAGGGGACCTGCCCCAGGGGCAGGGCGAACTCCACATCGATCCCGCCACCGTCAAGTTCGAACGTCCCGGATACGTGGATGGCCTGCACTCGATCGGTCTTCAGGTTGGCGAGAAGAGCAAGATTCCCGATCGATATCCTGTCGAAGACGCCCCAGCTGGCTTCGGGCGGAAGACTCATCCCGAGTTGGCAAGGGACGTCGTCATCCGCCGCGAAGATGCCCAGCTCCACGGTCGCCTCGGGGAGCTGGGGGAGGGGGGTCGACCCGCGGACCCGCAGTCGCGGATGGTGCGCCGAAGGAGCCTCCTGCGAGGTGACGGTCGGCTGCTGGTCCTGCGGGATCAGCGCCAGCATGGTCGCCAGGCCCAGGTCGATGGAGTCACCGAACGTAGCGAGGTCGATTCCGTCCCGGGCCGCGGCCTCTTCGAGACCTGCTCGTAGCTTCCTCAGCCCCCCGAGACCTTCCGGCTCGGGAATCGGCATGGGGAAGGCAGCCTTCGTCAGCATCCCGGAGTCGTGGGCCAGACGCCTCAAGGGAGCCACCAGACCCGCCGGCGGACGCTGGTCATCGCTGACGAGGGCGGGGTCGATGAGGGCCTCCCAGCCCCCATCTTCGATTGCCGTCAAGTACTGGGAGAGGTTGGCCGCATCTGCGACCTCCCTGCGCGCGCATACAGCGAGACCTTGCCCGAACACCTCGCGGAACTCGTACCCGAAGAAGTGCAGGCCGAGCAGCTCCCGGCCAGTGATCGTGAGGTGCCCGCTTTCCTCGTCGTAGATGTTCTTCCTCGTGCGTGGTGACGCGAGGATGAACTCGATGCGCCCGTGGATCCCGCCTAGAACCCAGGCGTCGTTGTAGAGGAAGTGCCAGCCCCGATCGTAGTGAAGCACGCCGCCGGTGCGGTCCTCCGTATGCGGCAAAGGGTTCCTCTGCCTCGGCCTGAAGTCTCCGTTCGCCCTCTCATAGATGTCGCGAGGTGACTTGCCTTCCGCGAAGGGGACCATGCCGTCGTTGGTGGCGCCGAAATTGAACAGCGCATCCGGGTCGATGGCGGGACCCTCCACGGGATCGTCGAGGCGCGTGATGTTCGTCCGGCCCGACAAGAGGAACCCTACCGAAGGGCTTGCTGCGTTGCGGTAGAGCGCGAAGGCACGCTCGGGGTCCGGCTGAGCAAGCCAGTCCATCTTGCTGCTGAGCTCCTCGTAGCGTTCGGCGACGTCGTCATAGGCCGCCCTGAACTCGGAGTAGCTCCTGTACATGGTGCGGTTCCTCCTCGACAAGGGGGAGCTCAGTGCCGAGTGGGCGACGTCCCGCTTCCCACCCGTCGTGAAGGTAGGCGGCTCAGGGCGGGAGGGACAGGGATCGACGGGTCATCACTTGGGGTCGGCCGCAGGCTCGTCCACGCGGTCTGCCGCCTTCCGGGAAGTGATCGAATCCGGGATCTCCCGAGGTCGACCCCGTGGATTCGATCCACTCCCTCGCGGCCCAGGTTCCCGGGGCCATTACAGCCTGCTGGCCACGGTGCTCCAGCCCCACGCCCTCTGGTTCCACCGCCGGTTCCGTGCCGACGAATGGCTCCTGTACGAG
>REBS01000139.1 GCA_007692605.1 Gemmatimonadales bacterium | reverse complement strand
GCTCCCCACTCATCTTGCTGTTGAAGATCTGGGTGGTGAGGACCCGGAAGCCGCCCCCGAAGATGTAGGGGGCCGAAAACGACGCCATCGAGGTCATGAAGACCAGGACCGATGCCGCCAGGAGCGAGGGGGTGAGCATGGGGAGGGTCACCGTCCGGAAGGTCCTCCAGCGGCCCGCCCCCAGCGATTCGGCCGCCTCGATCGCCGAGGCATCGAGCCTGGCGAGCCCCGCCGCCGTGAACAGGTAGAAGTAGACGTACATCGAGTAGGCGTGGACCAGGAGGATCGCCCAGCCGCCCACCAGTCGCCACGGGGGCCGCTCGAGGCCCAGCCCCGCCTGCACCAGCCGGGTGAAGATCCCGCTCTCGCCGTACAGGAAGAGGAAGGCGATGACGCCGACCAGGGGGGGCAGGAGGACGGGCAGCGCCGCCAGCGCGCCGAGCACGGTGCGGCCGGGAAAGTCGTAGCGGGTGAAGAGGAAGCCGAGGGGGATCCCGATCAGCGCCGAGAGGAGGACGCTCCCCAGGCTGATCCAGAGGCTTCCCCAGAGCGCCTCGAGTTCGGCGCGGCTGGTGAAGAAGGTGCGGTAGCCGTCGAGCGATAAGGCCCCCTCGATCCAGATCGAGTCGCCCAGGACGAACAGGTGCGGGTAGAGGACCAGCCAGAGAAGGATCCCGAAGACCGGCAGGACCAGCCAGAGCGAGGTCGCCCGCTTCACTCTTGGATGGGGGCGAAGGAGGGGAGTTCCGCATCGGGCCGCGGCCGGAGCCAGGCTGTCTCTCCCACCCGGGGGCCGGGTCCGCGGTGGGCGACTTCGAGGTCGAGGGCGCCGACCTCGATCCGGTAGAGGGTGAGGGGCCCGCGGAAGCGCCGGTCCCGGACGATGCCGGTGAGCTGGGCGTGGGCCTCTCCGGTGAACTCGAGCTCCTCGGGGCGGATCAACAGGTCGCCGGGCTCGTCGCGTCCCGGAAGGAGGGCGGCCGGCACGAAGTTGGCCCGCCCCATGAACCCGGCCACGAAGCGGTCGGCGGGGGCCTGGTAGAGGTCCGCAGGGGTTCCGATCTGGCAGAGTCGGCCCGCCCGCATCACCGCGATCCGGTCCGACAGGTCGAAGGCCTCTTCCTGGTCGTGGGTCACGAAGAGCGCCGTCATCTCGAGCTCCTTGACCAGTCGGCGGAGCTCGGTCCGGGTCTGCACCCGAAGCGCCTGGTCCAGGTTCGAGAGGGGCTCGTCCAGCAGGAGGAGGGGGGGCTCGATCGCCAGCGCCCGCGCCAGGGCGACCCGCTGCTGCTGACCTCCCGAGAGGGCCTGCACGGCGCGATCCTGGTAGCCGGCCAGGTCGACCCGGGCCAGGGAGCTTCGGACCCGCTCGGCGATCTGGTCTCGGGGGCGGCCCCGGCTCTTCAGCCCGAAGGCCACGTTCTCGAAGACGTTCAGGTGCGGGAAGAGCGCGTAGTTCTGAAAGACCATCCCGAAGCCGCGCTTCTGGGGGGTCTCGGCCGAGACCTCGCGGCCCCGGAAGTGGATCGAGCCCTCGTCCGGGCTCTCGAAGCCGGCGATCAGCCGGAGCGCCGTGGTCTTTCCGCACCCCGAGGGGCCCAGGAGGGTGACGAACTCCCCGGCCTCGATGCCGAGGGAGAGCTCGTCGACGGCGGTGACCTCTCCGAACCGGCGAGTGACCGCGGTCAGTTCAAGGATCATTCCTGGTAGCCCTGCGCCTGCCCCCGCCGACGGATCTGCGTGTCCCAGTGGCGCATCCACTCCGGGGTGCGCTCGCGCACCCGCTCGGCGTCGACCTGCATGGGACGGAGCCGGGGCTGCGCCTCGGCGAGCCAGTCGGGCAGCGCGGCCGGATCCAGATCGGCCCGCGCCGGGATCCGGAAGAAGCGCTCCGAGGCCTGGATCAGGGCTTCTTCGCTCCCCACGAACTCCACGAAGGCACGGGCCATCTCGGGCTGCCGGGTTCCGGCGATCACCGCGATCCCATCCACCACGATCGGTGTGCCGTCTTCCGGGATCACGTAGGCGATGGGGAAGTCGGTGGTGGCCCGCAGGGTCTCGATGTCGGGCATGTTCCAGAGGGTGATCTGCCCCTCCTGCCGGGCCAGCTTCTGGTAGAGCAGCGTGGGGTTCAGGACGTACTCGCGGGTCTGGGCATCGAGGCGCAGGAGCCACTCGAAGCCCGCCTCGGGATCGCCCGTCCCCCCGGACTCCCGGTCGATGATCGAGGCGAAGATCGACCGCATCGTGCCCGAAGCGAGGGGCTCGCGGATGAGGACCTGGTCGCGCCAGCGGGGATCGAGCACGTCGTCCCAGCGCCGCGGGGCCTCGTCCGCCGCCACCGCCGCCGAGTTGTAGGCGATCACCTGCGGGGTCAGGTAGGTCGCGAACCAGTGGTCGTCGGGATCGAAGGTGCCCTCGGGGAGCGCCTCGGCCCATCCCGGCCGGAACGGCTCGAGGAGCCCGTCGGCGGCCGCCCGGATGAACATGTCGTCGGGCGCGCCCCACCAGACGTCGCCCTGCGGATTGGCCCGCTCCGAGCGAACCCGCTCGAGGACCTCCTGGGAGCCCATGTCGAGCCACTGTACGCGGACGCCCGGATGGGCCTCCTCGAACCCGGCTCCGAAGTGCTCGAGCAGGTCGCGACCGTGCGGGGTGTAGACGACCAGGACCTCGCCCCCGGGATCGCAGGCCGAGGCCAGCAGGGCCAGGAGCACGGCCCAGGATCGCATGGTCTTGATCATCGTCCACCCTCCTGATCCACTCGGTCCACCAGATCGTCTCCCGACAGCGACACCAGATTCGCCAGCAGCCGGAAGGCCCCCGGCACCCCTCGCGGAAGCTGGCGGAAGAGCGCCAGCCCCGTGTAGACGTAGACTCCGCTGCCCACCCGCGCCACCACGAGGGAGCCCCGGTTCGGCTCCAGCCCCGGATCCGACATCTCGAGCAGGGGGGTGAAGCGCTCGTCCCACTCACTCAGGAAGTAGAGGCCTCGCTCCTGTGCCCAGCCGTCGAAGTCCGCAGCGGTGATCCGGTTCGGGCTCGACAGGAGCGGATGCTCGGGATCGAGGAGGGTGACGGGTGCGTCCGGATCGGTCACCCGGTCGTGGGGGCGCCGCATCGCCACCGGATAGGGCGCGAACCCGCCGTCGGGATATTCGTACTTGTTGTACTGGACGATCACGGTACCCCCGCCGCGTGCATAGTCGAGGAGGCGGTCGTTGGAGGCGATCAGGTCCTCGCGGGTCTCGTACGCCCGGACCCCCAGGACCACCGCGTCGAACCCATCCAGGTCGGCGCTCCGCCAGCGATCGCGGTCCAGGAGCTCCACCTCGACCCCCAGATCCCGCAGCGCCCGCATCCCGTCGTCGCCCGGGCCCATGAGATAGCCCACCCTCAGCCCCTCGGCGACGCGGACGGGCGCATGGGTGACCTGGAGCTCGGCGGGCTCGTAGAAGGGGACGGGGTCGAGATGCGGGTAGTCGATCAGGGTGAGGCCCTCGCGGATCTCGAGGGGCCGTCCGTCGGGCCCGGTGGTGCGCGCCACGGCGGCGAGCCGGACGGGGCCCGCGGCGTCGGACGGGGGATGGACCCGGAACCCGAACCCCCCCTCGGCCCCCGAGTCCAGGCGGAAGGGCTGCGACTCCGGCTCCACCCGCCACCCCTCGGGGGCGTCGAGCCGGAGCTCCCCTTCGAGCGCCACCCCGCCCAACTGGGCCAGGCGGACGGTGACCTCGCGGGGATCCGGCTGATCGACGGGCCAGCCCATCCGCGAGGGATCGACCGAGACCGAGAGCGGCGGCACGACGATGAAGGGCACGCGGAACTCACCCATCGCCTTGTCCACGTCGACGTGCGCGGCCGGGCGGGTGACGGATACGGAGCCGCTACCCGGGCTCAACTCGACCGCGGCCTCGATCAGCGGTGGGTTGCCCGGCCGCCCCCGCAGCTCGGGGTCGTCGGGCCACCGGTAGAGGCTCCCGTCGCGCTCCTCGGCCAGGTAGTAGAGCCGCGAGGGCTCGGCGTCGACGGGCACCTGCACCTGGAAGCTCCGGCGGAGGAGCACCCCGGCGGGCAGCCGTTCCTCGACCGGAGCCGTGACGGTGACCTCCCACCCCTCGGGAAGCCGTGGAGTGACCGCGGTCATATCCCAGTCGGTCGGCCCGGCGTTCCAGACGAGCAGCTCGACCCCGACCGTGGCTCCCGGGGTCGCACGCGCCCGATCCACCCGCAGCTCGATGACCACCCCCGCCGCCAGCAGAAGCGCCTCGGAGAGCATCGCCCGCCGGGCCTCGAGGACCGCGAGCAGCTCGCGCGTCGGGGCACTCGACGCCCCGGCATCGGCCGCCCGAACCCGCTCCAGGGCGGCGTCCAGCCCCTCGCCGGCGTCCAGCAGATGCGGCAACACCCGCCCCGGATCCGTGGCCATCAGCTCGGCACTCGCACGATGCACCCCGGCACGGTACTCCTCGACCGCCGGCACCACCGCCGACTCGTCCGTCAGCGAGGCCGCCCGGACGAGCCCGACGAGGGTGGTGTCGATCCCCGCGAAGAGGTGGGAGTCGGACGCGGATCCCCCGACCACGAGCTCGAGCCCGGTGCTCCGCGGCCCCGGGGTCTCGGCCGCCCCCATGTCCTGCGAGCGGTGCCGGCTGCGGCTGGCCATCGCCACCTGGAAGTGCGAGCGGCCCAGGAGCGGGTCGAGGGTCCCGGTGGGGAGCTCGAGGGTCGTGGCCTCGGTGCGGAAGCGGGTGGAACGGTAGAGCTTGCGGGGTGCCCACGCCTCGAGCCCGGCGGCGAGCTGCTCGGGGAACTGCGCGGGATCGGCGGCCGCCTCGAAGGCCTCGCCGGAGATGATCCCCGCCGCCTGGTGGTGCCCGTGCCCGTCGCGCGCGGTCCCCGAGAAGATCGAGACGATCACGTGGGGCCGCACGGTGCGGACGACCTCGACCACATCGCGCAGGAGCTCCTCGCGGGGCCAGTGCTCGAAGGTCTCGTCCGCCTCGCGCGAGTACCCGAAGTCGAAGGCCCGCGCGAAGTACTGCTCCGCCCCGTCGAGCGACCGCGCCGAGAGGAGCTCGCCAGTGCGGATGATCCCCAGCCCCTCTTCGAGCTCCGGGCCGATCAGGTTCTGGCCCCCCTCGCCTCGACTGAGCGAGAGGTAGGCCGTGCGGGCCCCGTGCCCCCGCGCCAGGACCGCAAGGAGGCTCGTGTCCTCGTCGTCGGGGTGCGCCGCGATCATCAGGACCCGCCGCTCCCCGTCCATCTGCCGCAGCAGGAGCCCCAGTTCGGCCGCCCCCGCCTGGGGAGCCTGGAGCTGCGCCGCGAGACCCGGGGGAACGCCCAGCGCCAGCACCACGGCAAGGAGCAGGATCGCCCCGGCCAGCGCTCGGGGGGTTCGGTCGGTTGAGTCGATCGGGATCATGGCGCCAAAGCTATCCGGTGGCGGGAATGGACGGAAGCGTACCGCCCAGAGCCCGCAGAGTGCCGCCCCCCTGTCCCGCGCAATGTCCCTCGCTCGGCCTCAGCGCTGGCGCGCCCCCCGAAACTGCATCCCCGCCTGATGCACCGTCAGCGCCACCGCGCGCCCCTCGTCCATCTCGAAGACCAGCCGGATCGCGGGATCGACCTCTGCCCGGAACTCGTGGCCCCCGTCGACCTCGCCCTGGAAGAGGAGCCGGAAGGGCGGCTGCCCCTCGCCCTGCGCCATCAGCTGCTCCCCCTCTTCGAAGATCCGGGTCGGGAGGATCTCGATCGCGTAGTGCCCCACGTACCGGGCCCGCTGATCCGCCGTCAGGGGCCGATCGACGACCGCGTCCTCATCGATCCCGAGCATGATGCGCGCCACCGCCTCGGCCGTCTGGTTGGCCGCGGGACCGTTCAGGTTGACCAGCGAGACGATGGTCAGATCCGCCTCGGGATAGTGGGTGAGGAGGGCATTGAAGCCGTTGATCCCCCCTCCGTGCTCCACCTTCGGGTGACCCTCGAACTCCCCCTGCACCAGCCCGAACCCGTACTGCATCGGAGCCCCGTCGGGCAGCCCCTCGGGGGTCGTC
>REBS01000138.1 GCA_007692605.1 Gemmatimonadales bacterium | reverse complement strand
CCGGAGTCCCGGCATCTCCGTGCGCCGCGGCAGGAGACGGGGAAGCCGGTGGCTCAGGCGGCCCCGGGCTTCCCGTCGCACAGGCCGTGAGCAGCCCAAGGCCCAACGCGCAGACCATGGCGCGCATTCCAGGGGGCGCCGGGAAAGGTGGAAGAAACATGAGACAGTGACCGCATCCTTGAATTGGTCCGGGAGAGGTGATAGCCTCAGAGATCTTCCCCACCCATCTCGAGTCCACGTGGTCCGTACCATACGCTAAAGGATCCAATTTGGATCCCAATCCCTGAGGGCACTTCACCATCCACCGGGTTACCAACTCTCCGAAGGATAAAGGATAGGAATTTCAAACGGCCTCCGAGGGCGAAGAGGCAAGGTAGGGCGGGGTATATGGCGGTGCAAGCAGGTCGAGATGTGGGGGGCGGCGGGGGTATGGTGAGCTCGAGCAGGCTCAGGTGTCCTGAACTCAAGGCCGCATCAACTCGCGAGCGCTGCTCAGGCGTGAGCGCATTCGTGCCGTTGCGCCTCAGCCGCCCCGAATCTCGAGCTCCCTTCCCTCGGTAGCTGCCTCGACCTCCAGCTCCGACCCACGCCGAGCCAGCTCCCCCCGCATCTCGGCCACGATCCCCGCCAGCTCCCCGTCGGTCCGCGAGGGCGCATGATGGAAGAACGCCAGCCGCTTCACGCTGGCACGCTCCGCCAGCTCGATCGCCTGGACGAATGTGCTGTGTCCCCAGCCCGTCCGTGACGGGTACTCCTCGTCCGTGAAGGTCGCGTCGTGGAAGAGCAGGTCGACCCCTTCCAGAAAGGCCTCCAGTCCGGAGCGCCATCCCGGTCCGTCCACCTCGTATCGGCCTCCCTCCAGCTCGTTGTCGGGGAAATAGGCGACGGACACACCCCCCGATCGGATTCGGAAACCGTACGTGTCCGCGGGGTGCCGGGTGCGATACCATGCGACCTCTACGCCGTCATGCCGCCAGGCCGATCCGGTCAGGGGCTCGAATGTCATCCGCGCTTCGAGGGAGTCGTACGGCACGGGAAAGTAGACCGGGCCCATCTGCGCGCGGAGGAGGGTCTCCACGTCGACGTCGCCCTGGCGAGCGGCGTGAATCCGGACGGTGTTCTCGGCGGCATAAAGGGGCGCGAAGAAGGGCAGACCCTGAATGTGGTCCCAGTGAAAATGCGATAGAAAGAGGTCCACATCGCCGCTTCCGGGGTCATGGGCCATGCGATCCCCGAGGGCCCGGATACCCGTGCCGGCGTCGAAGACGAAGCACCGACCGTCCGCGGTTCGCACTTCGAGGCACGAGGTGTTGCCCCCGAACACGGCCGTCTCGGGGCCGGGGCTGGGGATGGATCCACGGGTCCCCCAGCAGCGTGCGCGCAAGGAGGTCGGGTCCGTGGGGGCAGAAGACCGAATGGGTGCGTTCATCGTATCACAGAGAGGGGGTCGGTCGGGCCGCGGCCGCCTGAATCAGTCCTGAAGCTGGCGTGTCCCGCCCGCCAGCGCCAGATTTCGACCGCACGCCCCACCCCCTCAACTGGAGCCCATGAGCCGGTCCCCGCTCTCCCCGCCCGACCGCGGGCCCGCTCGCCCGACGCTCCCGCGTTCCGAGCTTCTCGCCGAGATCACCTGCGCCTTCAAGCCTTCAGCAGAGGGCGAGGCGGGGCTGCGGGTCGGCATCGAGGCGGAGTTGATCGCGGTCGCGACGGAAGGAGGCGAACGCCTGGCGCTCGACCCCGCCGAGCCGGGGCGTCCGGGACTTCACGAGCTGATCGCACGGACGGCGAAGGAGCTCGGAGGTCGGATCGGACCGGGCCCCCACGGGGCACCGCTCGCGCACGTTCCGGGCGTCGGAGTCTTCTGCTTCGAGCCCGGCGGACAGATCGAACTCAGTACCGCCGCGTTTCGCTCAGTAGACCGACTGATCGACGCCACGGGCGGAGCGATGCGCGCCCTCGCCCGAAACGCCGAACCGATGGGGATCACCCTGGTCACACGGGGGATGGATCCGGGCCGCCCCGTGGCCGACGTGCCCTTCGTGCTCGATGCCGAGCGCTACCGGAAGCAGCGGGCCCACTACCAGCGCATCGGCCCGTGGGGCACCCGCATGATGCTTCTCTCGGCCGGGTTCCACGTGAACGTCGACTTCGGGAGTCATCCGGCTCGCCGCTGGCAGATTGCGAACCGACTGGCCCCCATTCTCACCGCGCTCTTTGCGAACTCTCCCGACGAGCCCGGTTCGGTCGAGGCGGGGACCCGATCAACCGGCGCTGCAGGGAACGCGATCCGGTCCACGCGCGCCGGGCACTGGCGGAAGCTGGATCCGTCGCGCACGGGGCTGTTCGCCGACGTCCGTCAGGAGGGGCGGGACACCGGCGCCGCCCAGGAGGAGTACCTCGCGTTCGCCTTGGGGGCGCACGACTTCCTCGGCCGGCCGGAGGGAGCGCTGTCCCGTCCCTTCCGGGAGTCCTGGGAGGACGGTGCGGACCTCGCGAGCTGGCGGGCCCATCTCACCACGCTCTTTCCCGAGGTTCGTCCTCGGGGCTACCTGGAGTTGCGCTCGGTGGATGCCCTCCGGCCGGCATGGTATGCCGTTCCGGTGGTCGTGGCTGTGGGGATCCTCTACGACCCGCGAACCCTCGCCGCGGCGCACGAGATCCTCCCGCCCGCGACCGAAGCGCTCCTCGAGGAGGCGGGTCGACGAGGCGTCACCGACGAGCACCTGCGCGCCCGCGCACTCGACGCCATCGATCTCGCGCTCTCCGGCGCCCGCGCACTCGGCCCGGGGTTGGTGGGCGAGTGGAGTCTGGAGCGGACCGAGGAGTTCCGCAGGAGGTTCACGGCGGCCGGTCGGGACCCCGGCCACGAGCCCGACGGGATCGACCTCTTCGAGCCATGAAGGCCTGATGACGACGTACGGCGCTGACCCCGAGCGGCACCGTCAGCCAGGCGGCCCCTTCTCGATGCATCCCCAACTCTCCGGCCCCGGTTCGATCGGCGCGGCGCAGGGATCGTCCCCATTGTTCGCGCCCGCGCACCGCTCCATGGCCTCTTCGAAGGTGTACCTGGGGTGAGGCGTGGGCTCCGCCACGAAAAAGAGGTCCATCTGGGCCAGCGCACAGATGATCTGGTTGTCTCGGGGGTCCGGGGGCTTCGGGGGACCCGTGCCGCTCTCGTTTCCGAACCAGCGCATGCACGCCTGGCGTCTGGCTTCGACCGGGTCCAGGTCGGGGTTCTCGGCATACTGGAGAAGGAAGCTGGCGGCCACCAGGTCCTGGGCCTCGTACATGCGGATGTTGGGGATTTTGGTCGGGTCGCCGCCGCACACCCCGGTGACCCCTGCGGCGATCATGTGGTTGGCCGCCAGGTAGGGGGTCTTGCGCGCACTGTCGGGCCGGATGCGCAGGGTGCCCGCCTGCAGCACCTCAAGGGTGGGGATGCCGGGGCCGTCATACGGCGGAGGCTGCGGCGGGATCTGCGGCATCTGGTCCTTGTAGGTGGTCCGCACCCACCCGGGCGCCTGAGGGTCGTAGAGCGGCGATCCGCAGATCAGGAGCGGGAGCGTGTATTCCGAACCGCCCGCGTCCGGCGGCGAGAGATAGAGTTCGAGCATGGAACGGACGTAGTCGCGCTCGGGCGGGCCGGTGAAGAACCCCGACGCCATCATGATCGGGAAATAGTCGTTCGGATACTCGCTCTGCCCGGAACCGGGAGCTGCAATTGGATTCACGTCGACAATGGTCCGGTATCGCGGCACCTCGCCCGCCTTGGCGCCCGCCGCCCAGAGCACCGTGTTCCACCGGGACATGGTCATGACCTCCAGAAAGGTGGCCTGCTGCAGCACCTGCCACGGGGGGTAGTGCATGAGCAGGATCCCCCTCTGTCCGATCACGTTGAGGCCCAGGGGAGGGAAGAGGTGCCACTTGCAGAGCCCGTCGGTCCGGTCGGTGTTGACCGGGTAGCCCGACATGGGATTCCAGACGCCGAGCTCCTCCAGCAGCGCTTTCCCCTGGAGGGCTTTCCGGGCGCCCTCGGGGCCGAACAGCAGAACGTGGCGCTCGGCGAAGGCGTCGAGCCGCGCCTGCGGGTCGTCGGCCTCGATGGCCAGCACATACTGGTCGCCCACGGTGCCCACCTTCACGCTGAAGTTCTGGAAGCCGTCGGCCGCCAGCGAGTTCTGCGTGTACTGCCGAATGACGTCCTGCTGGCTGGACAGAGTGACGTCCTGGCCCTGGTAGTTCTTCACCGGGTCGAACGCGAAGGAGTGGGGCGGGAAGAGCTGATCCAGGACGGCGATGCTGCCCAGGGAGTATTCGACGAACGCCATGTTGCCTCCTTGGTCAGGGCGCGCCCCGGGCCGGTCGTGCCCCCGGCTCGTGCAGAACGAAACGCGAAGATGCCGGCCGAGGCGGCGCACGAAGATCGCAAGGTATGGGCCTCCCCGGACCCCCCGCAAGCAAAGTGCGTTGACTTCCAGCGCCCCGCTCCGTACGCTGCACGGGATCCGGGTCCGTCCCTCCCCACCCCCCGCCACCGGAGCCCCTCTCATGGTCGGACTCGTGTTCAGCCGCAACAGCGGCACTGACTCGTACGGCGTCTGGTCCTTCGAACCCGAGTTCCCGGAGCTGCTGACTCCGGTCCCGAAGCAGCCCGGCGGCCATATGGCACGCGGCGAGCAGCTCCTCCAGCTTGGCGGATATCTCCTGGCATGGGGACCCGCCCGCAGGACCGGCGACAAGCCGCTGGACTTCGAGTACCCCTACCGGCTCCTGCCGTGGGATGCCGGGAGTCCGGATCCCCTGAACGTCCCCCCGCTCAAGTCGGGAAGCTGGGCGATGGAGAAGTTCTTTCCCTACCCCGGGGTCTACAGCTTCCGACCCGATCAGGAGCGGCTCCTGGAGCTCATCCCGTTCACCAGCTTCCTGATGAGCTGCATTCCCGCCACGGGGCGGGGCACGTACCAGCTCTGGAACTTCGATCCGGACCCGGCGGGGCCCGCCGACGGCGACCCCATTCCCGCAGAGTACACCGCCCAGAACGCGTTCCAGACGATCCAGTCCGGTCATGAGCTCCTGCCCGTCGCGAACTATGCGCTGGACCGCAACATCCTGAGCGGGGAACTCCGGCTGTGGAGCTTCGACCCCCAGAACAGCGCACCCCTCTCCGTCCCGCAGGTGGCGGCTCAACTTCCGGCGATCGACCCCTCGCACCGGATGACCGTGGTGGGGGACTATCTGCTCGCCTGGAATCCGGCCGATCTGGCCTACCGGCTGTGGCGGGTCGACCCCACGGCTCGGGCCCCTCTCGGCGAGCCCGTGCGCACGGGGACGCTGCCGGGAGCGCTGGATGCCGCCAGCACCCTCACCGGATTCCAGCCGCGTCTGCCGGTCGATGCGACGGTGACGGCATCGCCCGGAACCCTGGACTTCATGCGCCAGCGGATCAAGCACGTGGTCTTCTACATGCTCGAGAGCCGTTCCTTCGACTCCGTGCTGGGATGGCTGTACGAGACCGGCAACGACGGGATCCACTTCGTGGGCTCGGACCGTCCCTTCGACGGGGCCAGCGAGGCCCACTACAACGAGGCCGACGGGCGGCGTTTCCCCCAGAAGAAGTACAACGGGGGGAATCCGACTGCCGACCATACGCTGAATGTGCCGGCCGTGGACGCCTTCCACGGCTACGCCGACTCGCTGATGCAGCTCTTCAATGGGTCCCAGCCCGGATACGCCGGCCGCGAGACTCCGAACATGGGAGGGTTCGTGCGGAACACGGTCAACCCCGAGGTGATGGACGCCCTCACCCCCGCCCAGCTCGGCATCGTGAACGGTCTTGCCCGGGCCTATGGGGTGAGCGACGAGTGGTTCTGCTCCCTTCCCGCGGGCACCGATGTGAACCGGGCCTTTTCGGTGGGGGGCTCGGCCGAGAACCTGCTCTACACCTACGAGCTGGGAAACCGGTACGAGTACTTTCCCATGACCCCCCGGCGACCTTCGATCTGGAAGGTCCTGTACAGCTACGGCATCACGGACTGGAGGATCTACTGGGCGATGTGCTGGCAGAATTTCGTGTTCACCTACCACCTGTACCTGAAGGGACAGATCCCCTCGGTGGACTCCGTGGTGACCAACCAGGGGACGCAGTACGTCTCGAAGATCGAGCACTTCTTCTCCGACGCCCGGGCGGGGACGCTGCCCGCCTTCAGCTATCTCGAACCGATCTGGTTCAACCCGTCGGGAGGAACGACCTCGTACCATCCCAGCACCGACGTCACCGCCGGAGAGGTCCAGCTCAACGAGCTCTACCAGGCGTTGAGCCAGAGCGAAGGGGCCAACTGGGAGAACACCCTCTTCTTCATCACCTTCAGCAAGAACGGCGGGCTCTACGACCACGTGCCGCCGCCCTACGCGCAGCGCCCCTGGCCCAACGACGAGCGGGACGGCTTCGGCTACGACCTCCTGGGCCCCCGGGTCCCGGCAATCGTCGTGTCACCGTGGATCAAGGAGCAGACGGTCTTCCGGTCCGGCGATCCGGTGCCCTTCGATTCCACGTCCTTCATGGCGACGCTTCTGGAGTGGCTCGGGGTGCCCCGCGCACAGTGGCGCCTGGGCGACCGCATGGGGAAGGCGCCCACCTTCGAGGCTGCCCTGAACAGCCCCGAGCCCCGGCCACCGACCGTGCTCTCCATGCCTGTTCAGCCCCCCGGTGCCGGCGGGGGATCGGTCGACACGAGCTGCGATCCGTAATGTCACTCGCGCGTGCGCCGGGCCTCGAGCGCATCCATGAGTCGCGCGGCGATGTCGACACCGTGGAAGCGGTCGATCTCGCGAATGCACGTCGGGCTGGTGACGTTGATCTCGGTCAGGTGGCCGCCGATGACGTCGATCCCGGCGAAGTGGACGCCCCACGCCTCGAGAGTCGGACCGATCTCGGCGCAGATCCAGCGATCGCGCTCCGTGAGCGCGGCCGGGTGGGGGGTCGCGCCGGTGGCCAGGTTGGCCCGGAAGTCGTCGGGACCAGGCATCCGCGTGACGGCCTCGGGCACGGGGTCGCCGTCGATCAGGAGGATCCGCTTGTCTCCCGAGTCGGTCACGGCAGCCAGGTACGCCTGGGCGATCACATGACGGGTGCCCCGCCGCGTCATCTCTTCCAGGATCACGTTGGTGTTGGGCTCATCCGGGTGGATCACGAAGATGGACCGTCCCCCCATGGCGTCGACCCGCTTGAGCACCATCGAGCCGTGTTCCGCGAGAAACGCCCTGAGGCGGTCCTGCGAGCGGGTGAAGAGGGTGGCCGGGCAGCACTGGGGAAACCAGGCGGTGCAGACCTTCTCGTTCACGTCCCGCAGGGCGCGGGGCCGGTTCGAGACCAGGACGCCCTCGGCCTCGGCCCGTTCCAGGATGTAGGTCGCCGAGATGAACTCCAGGTCCACGGGCGGATCCTTCCGCATCAGGACGATGTCCAGGTCGCCGAGGGGCCGGTCGCTGGAATCCCCCAGGGTGAACCAGTCGGTGGTGCTGTCGGTGACCTCCAGGGAGCGCATCGAGGCATGCGCGACTCCGTCGAGGACGTACAGGTCGTCCATCTCCATGTAGTGCAGCGTCCAGCCCCTGGCCCGGGCGTCGAGGAGCATGGCCAGGGTGCTGTCCTTTCGGGGGTTGATGGCGCCGATAGGGTCCATCACCACCCCGAGCTTGTAGTTCATGTGCGGATCCTGGAAGAGAGCGAGCCGGCGCGGCAGAGGGCGATCCGATGCGGCAGCGGGAAGGCGCCCGCACAATTGAGTCATCCCGACCGGTCCGTGCAAGCGGGGAAGCCGGCGGACCCCCATTCCCCCGACGAGGGCAGGTGCGCGTGAACAACTCCGTGGAGGTCCGGCTGGGCCGGAAAGACGAGGTCGAGGCGATCCTGAGCTACGTGACCGACTCCAGCGTGACGGTCTACGAGACCTGCGCGCAGGGGTTCTGCCAGTCGCTGCTCAGGGACCTCAAGTACGCTTCGTGGGCCGTGGTTCGCCCGAAGAAAGGTGGGGATCCCGACGAGTACTGGGTGCATCTCACCAGCCCGAACCAGGATCTTGGCGCCTATGTCGACGCGATCCCGGCGTTCATGGGCGCCGCGGCGGAAGGGCTCAGGATCTACCGGGCCCACAAGGCGGCGATCGACGGCCTGAAGCTCTTCTTCTTTCCGCCCCAGGGGATGACGCTCGCCGAGACCCGATCGGTGCAGCTCCTCCACTATCCGCCCTACGAGGCCCGGGCGTTCTGCGACTACCTGTATTCGCCCACGAACCGCCGATATGAAGGCCTCCTGGATTTCAACGGCTATCCGCCCGAGAAGGTCTCGCTCCTGGAGCGAATCTGCGACCTGGTCCCGCTGGCCGGACCGGGGGACGTGGCCTCGGGAATCGACCAGTTCAACGAGGTCTTCATGCCGTACACCCGGCTCATGCTGGGCGCGCTCCTGGACGGATCCGGTTCGCATACCCAGCCGGTGGTGGCCTACGGGTCACCCGTGCACGAGTGGCTTCCCCTGGCCTATCCCGATCAGATCAAGGGGCCGCTCGGGCTCTACTCCATCGTCTCGCCAAGACTTACCGACTCGGACGCGGTGACCCACATGGTCTGCGCCAACCACCCGAGCGAGTTCCTCTTCTTCAGCGAGCACGACTGGGAGTGGGCGGTGAAGATGACCTTGGAGGACCTCGTCACCTCTCGCTGGCAGGTGGTCATGTCCGAGGATTGGTCGGCCGATCCGCACGACGTGCTACGCGACTGTCAGGACTACTGGAACGCCCGACCTGCCAACGTGGCCGACATCTGCCGCATCCAGGAGGAAGCCTACAGCTTCGACCTGTAGACCTCCTCTACTTGTGCGTGAGGATTTCCACCCCCTCCCAGCCCTCGGGCGGGGGCCGGCTCGCGTAGCTCTCCGCCCGCTCCAGGAGCCGCGTGAACACCACATCGTCCGGTGTGCGTGCGAGCGCGTCCCGAAAGGCGTCGGCCGCCCCCCGGAAGTCCCGATCGAAGTATCGCTCCATGCCGTGGTCGAGGGCGTCCCGGGTCGACTCCTTGCCGGCCCGGCGCTCGGGAGACTCGGCGTCCAGCACCTCGTGGATGTCCAGACCGGTCTCCTTTCCCTTCACGGCGACGCGGTCCACCCGCCGCAGCGAGAAACGGCCGGGATCCCTCAGCCCGTCGACGGTGGGCTGCCCCAGCAGGAACGCCGCATCGTAGAAGCGGGTGAGCTGTTCGATGCGTGAGGCCACGTTCACCGTATCGCCCACCACACCGCACTTGAGGCGGTCATGTCCGCCCACCGTTCCCAGGACCAGGGGGCCGGTGTGGACTCCCACGCCCATGACGAGCGTCGGACCGTCCTCTGCCGCCAGCTCCCGGTTGAACGTCTGCAGCACCCGGCACATGCGGATCCCCGCCTCCACCGGACCGTCCGCGGGAAGACCGAAGAGGGCCATGACTTCGTCGCCGTTGTAGGAATCGATGAATCCCCCGGTCTCGGCGATCGGGTCGGCCAGACGGCTGAAATAGCGGTTCAGGAGCTCGATCATCGCCCGGGGGCCCAGGCGCTCGGCCAGGGGCGTGAAGTTCCTCAGGTCGCAGAACAGCACGCTCATCGTGCGGGCGACGTACTCGCCGAGCCCCACCGCCGAAATGTCCTCGTGCCCCAGGTTCTCGAGAAACTGCGACGGAACGAACCGCTCCTGCGCCCTGATGAGCCGGGTCTGGGCCTCGTAGAGCTGGGCGTTCTCCATCGAGATGGACGCCTGGGCCGAGAGCAGCCGCAGCACTTCGAGGCGGTCTTCCGAAAAGGCCCCCGGGGTCAGGTTGTTCTCCATGTAGACGGCACCGCTGAACTTGTCGGCCCGCTGCAGTGGAAGGCAGAGAACCGAGCGAGGACGGACCTTCGTGATGTAGGGATCACTGACGAAGCGGCCCGACGCGGACGCGTCCTGGAGCACCATGGCCCGGCCTGTGCGGAGCGTGGCGTTGATCACCGACAGGGGCAGCCGGGGCTCCTCGGCGTCCACCGGTATGAGGGGATCGGGTACGGTCCCGTCCTCGCCGCCGGCAGCCTGCGCGGCGATGAACAGGTCGCCGTTCCGCTGAACCACGAACCAGCCGCGTTCCGCCCCCGCGTTCTCCATGAGGATCTGGAGCGTGGTCAGCCAGAGCCGGTTCTGGACCAGCTCCCCGGCGATCACCCGGGACGCCTTCATGATGGAGTCCAGGTCCAGGGAGGACCATGCGGCCGCCGAGCTCCCCGGCAGGGCGGAGGTCCCGTCCCGCTCCGCGCCCGGCCGGTTCTCGGCCAGCCACGGGTGATCCGTCTCCATCCGCTCCACCTTGCGGACCGCACCCCAGCGGTCGAACGCGCTGTGGGCTCCCCGCAGGTAGCCCTCGGCTGCGTGGGACAGGCCGGCTCCCTCCAGGCAGCGCGCGGCCATCTCGGCCGCGACGCCCTCGTCCCGGAGGAAGCCGCTCCCGCGCGCGGCCCGGATGGCGGCGTCGTACGAGTGGAGTGCCTGGGCCAGCCGGCCATCCAGACGGGCCAGCTCGGCCTCCATGGTGAGCCGGAGATGCTCGAAGTTCTCCCGGCAGTTACCGGCCCAGAACGCCATCTGCGCCAGGCCGCTCTCCAGCGTCTCCCGCGCGGCGACCTTCTCGTCGTCGTCCAGGGTCGGCCAGAGCTGGGCCCGGGTGAGAAACGACACGATGGCGAACCGGACGGACTGCGGGAGCGACATGGACGACGCGACCAGGCCCTCCTGGATCCGCACATGCTCCATGGCGCCGGCCCAGTCACCGTACAGGGCGTGGATCTCGGCCTTGTAGATGTGGTAGTTGGCCAGCCCCGTCATGAAGCCGCGCTCGCGCATTCCCCGGACCGCTTCCTGCTCCTGGTAGCTGTCGTCGTTCAGCGAGTAGGTGCCGTCCGTGAGCCCCCGGAAGTTCAGCTGCATCTGCAGGAAGAGCGTTCCGGAGTCGTACGAGTCCTGGTAGTCGCAGTCGCGGACGATTTCCAGGTACCTGCGCTGCTGCTCGGAGGCGGTTCCCAGCTCCAGGGTGGGGTCCCAGATGATGCAGTCCTGCGCGCTGTAGGCGAGGTAGAGGAGGTCGCCGGACTGATAGCCCGCCTCGATCCCCCGGAGGAACCAGGGCGTCATGCTCGCCCAGTGGTTGCTCCAGTGGTGGACGAACATGGTGTACACGTAGATGATCCTGGAGCGCAGCGAGAGGTCGTCGAATCGCTCGTTCATGGCCACGGCGAGCCGGCCGTATTCCGCCGCCCGCGCCGGTTGCCCCATCGGGCCGCACAGGATCATGCCATAGGCGCAGTAGGCGAACGCGGACTCGGGGCCGGCCCCGTGGACGAGGGCCAGGTTCACGCCTTTCAGGACGAGGTACGGAAAGAGCTTGCCGGTCCCCGACAGGAAGGCGGCCGCGAAGACCTCCATGAGAAGCTCGAGCGCTGCCACGGCCTCGGGGTCCGTGGCCTCGTCCGCATCGATCAGGCTCGCGACGGGCCGGCCCGCCAGATGGGCCTCCACCCGCGCGAGCTCCTTCTCGACGTCGGCGTCCGTGGGTGTTTCCACCACGTCGATCCCCAGGAGCCGGAGGCCCGCCATCGCGGCCTCCACCGATTCCGCCATCCGACCCACGGTGGCGTACTGGCGGGTGCGGGTGGAGAGCGCTTCGGCTCGGACGATGCGAGTGCGGGCTCGCTCCAGGATCTCGTCGCACCATCGATCCGCCTGTTCCTGGTCGGCGGCGAGATACGAAGCCTGCTGGAGCTGCCGGGCCAGCGCCAGGGTGAGGTCGTGCTGGGTCTCCCAGGGATTTTCGGGCAGGAGCTCCGTCCCCACCTGGAAGAACTCGAGGGCCTGTTCGTGGGCCGCCGAGGCCTGGGCGGCGCGGCCTGCCAGTAGATTGAGTCGGGCCAACTCGAGCCGCTCGTCGCCGGATCGGATCAGTGGGCGGCCACGGTTGAGGTGCGCCACGATCTCCACCAGCCGTGCCTGCACCTCCTCCTCCGACCCGTGACGGAGCATGAGCCGGCCCACCGAAAGATGCACCGCCTGACGCTTCCCCTCGTCGATGAGCGCGTGCGCCGCTTCCTGCACCCGGTCGTGAACGAAGCGGTAGACCGGGTTTGCGTCGCCGTTCGCCCCGCTCCCGTTGCCCACGAACCGGTAGTCTCCGGTGAGCGGGATGACCAGTCGGCGCCGGAGTGCCTCGCCGAGCTGGTCCGCGGTGACCTCCGGCGGCTGCTCGTGGATGATCGACAGCGTCCGCAGGTCGAAGCGGTTCCCGATGCACGCCGCGAGTCGCAGGACGTTCTGGGTCTCCGGGGCCAGCGCGCGCAGATGGTCTACCACGAAGTCCACGACGTTGTCGTTCAGCATGGAGCGCTGCACAGCGTCCATGTCCCAGTCCCACCGGTGCGCCGCGGCGTCGAACTCGATTGCCCCCCGCTCGTGCAGGCTCGCCAGAAGCTCCCGCACGAAGTAGGGGTTGCCCCGGGTGGTCGCGTAGACGGCGTCGCCCAGCGGTCGGCTCCGATCTCCCTCGACTCCCAGCGTATCCGCCACCAGCCGTTGGACGGCCTCGTCCGCAAGGGGCTCCAGCGCAACCGACTCGACCTCGCGGGCCTTGGCGATCCGGTCCAGGACCACCATGAGGGGGTGCGAGGTGTCCACCTCGTTGCTGCGGTACGCGCCCACCAGGAGCAGGTGACCGAGATCCCTGGCGGTGGCCAGGCGCCGCAGAAGATTCAGCGAGGGGATGTCGCTCCACTGCAGGTCGTCGAGGAAGAGAACCACGGGATGGCGGGGGGAAGCCAGCGCCCGAATGAACTCAGCCAGCACGAGCTGGAAGCGGTTCTGGGCCTCCGTCGGAGGGAGTTCAGCCACGGGGGGCTGCTTGCCGATGACAAGTTCCAGCGAGGGCACCAGGTCCACCAGGATCTGGCCGTTGCCCTCCACGGCCGACAGAATGCGCTCGCGCCAGGCCTCCAGACGGGCCTCGGGCTCCCCCAGGAAGCGGTCCACCAGTCCCCTCAGGCCCGCTGCCAGCGCGGAATACGGGGTGCTCTGCTGGAGCCGGTCGAACTTTCCCTGCACCAGGTACCCGCTCCGGCGCACCACGGCATCGCCCAGGGCGTTGACCAGCGCCGACTTCCCTACGCCGGCGTACCCGTGGACCAGAAGGAACCCCGACGCCCCGTGGACCACGTCGTCGAAGAGCGACAGGAGTTGCTCGAGCTGCTCCTCGCGCCCGTACAGCCGATCGGGCACCTGGAAGGAGCGGGGAATGTCCATCGTCCCAAGCTCGAAGGAGTGCACCATCCCGTGGCGTGCCAGCTCCTCCCGGCAGCGCTCGAGGTCGGCCACGAGTCCCGAAGCACTCTGGTAGCGGTCCTCGGCGTTCTTGGCCAGGAGGCGGGCCACCACGGCGGCCACTCCCTCGGGGACCTCCCTGCGGACCGCCGACGCGAGCGGGGGGGGACGGCTGATATGGCAGTGGACCCACTCGAGGGAATCCTCGGCCTGGAACGGGAGTTCTCCGGTCAGGAGCTCGAAGAGGATGACGCCCAGCGAGTAGTAGTCCGAGCGATAGTCCAAGTCCCGGCTGGTCCGTCCCGTGCGTTCGGGCGAGACGTAGGGCAGGGACTCGCCGACCAGGGGGGACGAAGTGGTGTCCTGCCGCTCGCGGGAGAGCTCCGACGCATGGTCGAAGTCGATGATGCGGACGTCGCCGGAGGCCTCGGACAGGAGGATGTTGCTCGGGGTGAGGTCCTTGTGCACCACGCTCCGGCGGTGGATGCGGTCCAGGATGCGCGCGAGGGTGATGCCCAGATCGAGGACCCGGTCCACGGGCAGCGGCCCCGCGCCGTCACGCAGGCGATCGGCCAGGGAGCGCCCGAAGCGCTCCATCTCCAGCGCCAGGTTCCCGGCTCCCCAGGACACCAGCGGACCGACGTCGATGACCCCCTCGGCGTCCAGACCCCGGAGAATGCGGTGCTCCCGCCGGAGTTCCGCCAGATCGCGCGCACGCGGATGGCCCGCCCTGGGGACCTTGAGGACGACCCCCGCGCCGTCCGAGTCCCGCACGGCATCGAACAGCACGTGGCGTTCCGAGACCCGAAGTCTGCCGCGGATCGAATAGCCGGGAATGGCTGCTCCCGCCTCGTGCCGTGGTGCCGCCTCCTCCACGGCCTACACCTGGAACATGCGGTTGAAGGTGGCGTGGTAGGCGTCCATCGCGTTCCGGGCGGGGATCCCGTGTCCGCACAGGGCGTGGCTGAACGGGATCTCCTTCAGGCGGACGAAGTCCTCGGCCTGCGGATCGCTCGCGTGCAGCCACGCGAGACCCAGATTGTGGGGGGTGAAGAACTCCATCCCCTGCATGGTTTCCACGGTGGACTCGTCGAAGAACTCGTCGGGCGCCACCCAGTTCTGGAGCGAATCGCAGGCGATCATGATGCCGCCGTCCCGATCCAGCCGGAGGATTCCCTCGGGCCGCGCCGTGGTGCGGAAGTCGAAGAGCGTGCAGTCGGAGAAGGGCATCTCGCCGTCGGGCACGAGCTCCCTGTCGACGGTGATCCCGTCCTCGATGTCCATGTCGGGCAGGGCCCAGAAGTCGGCATCATAGCGGTCCAGGTAAAAGCGGTCGTCGAGGCCGTGCATGTCGCCCAGGCGAACCACGTTCTTCACCGTGCCCAGCGCCTCGAGTTGTGCGAGGCCTTCCTCGTCCAGTCGCACCGTGTTGACCATGGTCAGGGTTCCGTCCTCGCGGACCACGGTCATGTTCCGACTGAACTGCCAGGTGGATCCGAAGAACTCGCCGCGCATGGTGCCGGTCACGAAGAAGACATCCGGAAAGACCTCCCGGATCGGACCGTGGGGCATGGCGTCGGGGAAGTCGCTCATGGTGTACCTTTTTCAGGGGAGTGGGGGGCGCCCGGAGTCCGAGCGGTGGCGGAGGCCTCAGTCGTATCGATAGCGCCCAACGTACCTGAACTCGCGAGCGAATTCGTGAAGGTACTCGTTCAGATATATGCGGCCGGCTTCGGAAACGCGACCTTCGCGCACGTCGTCGAGGGTCTCGGTGCCATCACTGGTGTCCAGCCGCTTCAGGTGGAAGAGCGTGGTGTCCATGCCGCCGAAGAGCCGCTTCGGCACGTCGAGCTCGGGTCTCGCGCCGGCCATGTCGAAGACGGCCCCGGCGACGGCGGTGTAGTCGGGATGGCGGGCCAGGGTCGCGGCATCGAACTCGGGATATTCGCCGTCCGGGAAGGTGAAGGGCTGGCGGTTCCATGGCGGATGGAGGGGGTGAGCCTCGAGCCGGTCCAGGTAGGCGGGGTCGAGGAGGGCCTCTCTGGCGCCCCGAAGAAGGATGTTCATGTAGCGCCGCGTGGGAAGACAGCGGTCGTCCAGTACTGCGGGCAGGCCCCGGTAGGTGAGCGCCTCGACGGATCCCTCGCGGGTCTCCACCGTCACCGGACCCCGGTCGTAGCCGACACCGCAGGCCTCGAGCGCGTCCAGCCGGGGCAGATGCTCGTCCCGGCACCGGTGCACCACCCCCAGGACTCGCTCGCCCGGGGTGTCCGACGGCTCGATGTTGGCCATGCCGCCCTCGTGCCGGAACCAGTGGCGCACGTTGAAGCGCAGCCGCCATCCGCGTAGCTCCGCCGGCGCGGACTCGAGGGGCTCCACGCCCTTCGCCCGGAGGGCGGTCAGGTTCATGTTCGAGCCGTAGCCGAAGTATCGGAAGGTCATGGGGTCCGGACCAGCTCAGGAAGGGGCCAGCCCAATGCGGCGCATGAGCTCCTGGAAGCGGGGCTCTGTCCGGATCGGATCGAAGGTGGGACGCACGCCGATCCAGACCAGGTCCGGGGCGTGGAGGTCGGCGGCGGTCTCGAGTTCGTCGAGCGCGGCATCGTTCTGGCCGAGTGCGGTCTGAACCTGCGCGCGCAGGCAGGGGGAGACCCAGCCGTCCCGGGCCGCGAGGCGCTCCAGGCACTCTCGAGCCCGCCGGTGCCTGCCGGCAGTCGCCAGGGCGTGACCCAGCCCCGCGATCATCTCGGCCGTTCCTCCTGTCTCCTCGATGGCACGCTCGAAGGAGCTGATCGCCTCGGAGGGCTTTCCGGCCGCGTCGAGCGCCTGGCCACGGAAGAAGTGCACGGCGGCGAACTCGGGATGCAGCCGCTCCACCTGGTCGAAGTGTGCGAGGGCGGACTCGTGGTCACGGCGGAAGTGGGCGAGCACGCCCTGGCTCGCTCCGACCGCGGCGGAGATCGGGTCGAGGGCGGCGGCGTGGCCGACCTCCTCCTCCGCTTCGTCGAACCTTTTTCGGGGGGCGAGCAGGTTCATGGCGAGCCACTGGTGGGCGGTGGCGTAGCTGGGCGCGAGCTGGATGGCGGAGCGGAAGTCGGCCTCGGCGGCGGTCCACTCCCACCGATACATGACGCGGGCACACCCTCGCGCGACCAGCGCCTCGGAACTCGCCGGCTCGAGCTCCAGGGTGCGCTGCGCCTCCGCCAGCGCGAGTCCCATGGATCGATCGGGCGCTTCGATGCCGTACAGGCCCATGGTGGCGTGTGTGAGTGCCATCGCGGCGCGCGCCAGGGAGAATCCGGGATCGAGCTCCAGCGCACGCTCCAGGTGCTCCAGTCCCTGCCGCATGGAGTCGTCCGTCCGGTGGCTCCACAGATACCGCGCCTTCAGATACAGGTCGTAGGCCTCCGGATCGTCGGTACGCTCGTCCCGATGACGGCGCTCCATCTCCGGAGACAGCCGCATCGCGAGCGCCTCGGCGACCCTGCCGGCCACATCGCTCTGGATCTCGAGAATGTCCTTCACCATCCGGTCGTAGACCTCCGACCAGACCGAGGCTTCCGAGTCCACGTCGACGGCCTGCGCGTGGATGCGGACCCGGCCGTTCTGGCGGCGCACGCTGCCCTCGACGACGAGTTCGACACCGAGCCGCCGACCCAGATCGCGGATGCCCACGATGTGATCCTTCAGTCTCGCGACCGACGTCCGCGAGATCACGCGGAGCTCCGGGATCCGACACAGCGCGGCGTTGATCTCTTCGGTGATCCCCTCGCTGAAGTAGATGTCATCGTCGCCCTTCATGAGGCTCGAGAACGGAAGCACCGCCACCGAGTTCGGGACGAGCTCCCGCTCGGGAAATGCGTCGATGGCGAGATGGAAGGTGCCTTCGCGATCTCGCTCCGGATCCCGAACGATGCCCTCGACGGTCCAGTCGTACTTCCAGGCGAGAACGAGCGCGGGCAGGAATCCCAGCCCCACGGTGAGCATCATGAGGTTCTGCGCCCAATCCGCGAGACCGATCCGCGGGCCGAGGATGTCCGTGGCTTCGATCACCACCATCCCGGCTGCCAGATAGAGGACAGCCGCGCGGATCACCTTCCGCCGGCGAAGCTCCTTGAACGCCAGGACGAGGCGACTGCGTGTCTTCGACATCGATCGCCTCTTGAAACGCTAGGGTCGGGAAATCCACCGCCCGACGCGGCGGCGGGCGCAACGCGGCGGTGGGGGCAGAATAGCACGCAGAATCACGGGAGAGCAAGCGAGATGGGCGCAGCGTTCATAGGAATAGAAGCAATTCCAAACATCCTCCGTGAGTGAAGAGGCAAGGTGGAGATGTGGAGAGACAGGGGGGGCGGCGAGCGACCGGAGGGAGAAGGCGGGTGTGGCGCCATGGGAATAAGGGCCCGAAGGATGGTGCGATGGGCGGCGGGAGACGGCCTGTTGCGACGAGCCGGGAGGGAGCGGGGCGGATCACCCGGCTCGCCTTGTTCCACGGTCCCCCCAAGCCGCTACCCGTCGCGACGCGGTTGAAAAGCGGTGTCGTGTCGCCGCAGCAACGGCCTGGGGGCGGCCTTGGGTCGAGCCCGCCCACCGGGAAAGGTTGTGGGGCAGGTCTTGGGGTGAGAACCGCGCAAAACGGCCTGCGAGAACCCGTGTACTCGGTAGGTGCAGGTCTACCCGAACCCCAACGGCCGCAACGGTTCGTGGACGTTGGGGCCCCCGCTCCCGTTTACCTGCCCGTTAGACTCCTGATCAGTAGGTTCTTGGTTCGATTCCAAGGCGGCGCACTCTTCCACGGGATTGCCACACAAGGTCGGTCCCTCATCCTGCCCGCCCGCCACCCCCGCCCGAGCCGCCGCCGCTGCTTCCGCTGCCACCCGACCCGCTGCTGGGAGAACTCCCCATGGTCTCGCTCGCCTGCGAGGTCATCCGGTTCAGTTCCTGGGTGAAGGTGCTGGCGCGGAAGGTCGTCCCCGAACTGCCACGGTACCAGTCCGGCGGGGTCGTGTAGAGGTCATCGAACGCCGCCGCCCAGCGGGCGTCCACCCTGAATGCCATGGCGAACGGCAGGTACTCCTCGAACATCTCGGGCGAGGTGATCATCCGCCGGTAGCGGTCGCTCTCGACGCGTGCAAGGAACTCCTTGAAGCCCAGGGCGCTCTCGAGAGCCCGGACGCCCTTCTCGGTCCGCGCGCCCATCTGGCGTCCGAACCAGCCGACGATCAGAGCCGAGACTACGATGCTGATCCCAAGCGGCAGCCCCATTCCCGGGCTCCATCCCTCGACCCAGATGCCGCCGAAGATCGCGGCAAACACCATCAGGGCGGCCACAAAATCCGAACCCATCGCGGCTTGATCCGGTCTCTGCTGATACAGGTCATTGGCGATCAGACGGGAGTAGATCGCATTGCGAATCGCATCAACGTGCGTGTAGAACCGGTTGCGGAGCTGCGACATCTCGACGGAGGGAAGCCCTTCGGTGAGATCGGGGGGTGCGATCCGACGCGCGTTCCACTCCTCGAAATGGGCCTTCTTGTCGTACGTCTCTCCCGCCTCCGACGCGGCCCGGCTCGCGCTGCGTGCTTCGCGGGCGAAGCTCAGAGCGTCCCCGAAGCTCCCCTGCGATGGGTTGGCCGTTTTGAAGATGCCCTCGAGGTAGAGACGTTCGTGCGGCCGCAGCTCCTCCCAGGTTTCTTCCGGCTTCTGCAGGTGGAGCACATAGTCGGTCTTCGAGGAGAGACCGAGCATCCGCGGCGTTTCCTTCTCCTCGATCACGAGGTACCCGCGCACCGCCAGGTCCACCAGGGTGGCCGTGATGTCGTGCATCTCGGCCCTGTGGTCGACCAGCGTGCCGACCTCTGCAGGAGAGAGGTCGGCGGGCGGTTCGTACGCCACGACAATGGCACGACGCTCCGGATCCCGTCCCTTGCGCTGCCAGGTCCGCAGCATGAAGCCGAAGACGATGAACGGTAGCGCCAGGGGAACGGCGTACGGCAGCAGCGAGGCAAAATGGCTGGGGGGCGGGGGACGGTCGACGACTCCGGGCGCCCAGACGGTCGAAACCGTGAGCCCCTCATAGGGAGCGAAGGGCCGGTTGGCGACCACCCGTACCTCGGTGCCCTCGAACTCGAAGCGAGCGTCCTGTGCCGTGGACCCGGCTTGGCCGGTGTACGCCCAGGCTTCGATGGCTTCGGCACCGCCCGGGAGCGTAATGGTGGCGCTGGCGTGGCGGATCGGCATCTCCCAGCTGCTGCCGGTCACGTTCCAGTACAGCTCGTCATGTCCACCCTCGCGGTAGGTGGCATCTTCGAAGTAGCGCAGCGCATTCTCGACCGTGTAGCGGATCACCACCGTGCGCACGGCATCGCGGGCATCGGCGGGCCAGACCTGCACCTCGGTCACCCAGCCATTGCGGCTGACCTCGTGGCGCAGGGCATTGCCCGCCTCGTCGGTGACCTGGTGCACCTCGAGGCGCAACCGCTCACGGCGACCGGCCGCCGTTCGGTGCTCGAGCAGGAGGTCACGGATGAGCCAGTTCCAGGAGCCTCTGAAATCCACGGCCAGCGTTTCGGTGATCTCCACCGTGCCCTCGGGCTGGACGAGGATGTCGGCGTGAAAGCTCTCGAGCGCGACGGAGCGCTCCTGGCCCAGGGCGGGCAGGGCGAAGCCCGTGAGGGCCAGGAACAGGACGAGGCAGGTGCGGCGCATGGTCGCTTCCGGTTGCGGGGAGCTTCGCCTACAGACGGTCACTGCTTCACTGACACGCTGTCACGGACGCGGGAACGGGTGGGTACCGTGCCTTCGGACGCCACCGCCGGTCAGCCCCGCAGTCGGCTGACATCCTCACCTACCAGAATCAACTTGGGAAAGCGCGTGAATGTCTCTCGCGGTCCTCGGCGGCGCAAGGGGGGGTCTGAGCCCATTGCCAAGCCTGGCATGGCAGACGACACGCATCTTCTCTCCATCCCGCCCGGGACGTCATGCTCGTTGCGGAGGGGCCCAATGGGTGAAATTGGCAAGGTTTCCTGTAGCTCTGATTGGAGGCGCCCGGCCGCCGACACCCCTGCAGAAGTGTCTGAGAAGATGATCTGGGCGAGACAGCTCGGTGAGCTATCCGAAGCTCTCTCGTATGTCAGCGCCGTCGTTCTCGAAGAGTTGGGTGAGGACGGTCTTCAGGAAACGGTGAGGAGATACAAAGAGGACCCACCCGCACCCCTCGAGACCTTCGAGGTCACCGAGGAGCAGATCAATGGTGAGCCCGCCCCCACCTGACCGGTCCGGCCGGTGACTGGACCCGAAAGTCCACACTCGTGGGGTCTCCGAGGGACGATGGCATAGAAGCGCGTCGTATGGGAGACAAAGTCCACAATCGCGGTTTTTAAAAATCGACGATTGTGGACTCAGCGGTCTATACGGAGACGCAGAACGCAAGCGTCCGCAAAGGAGCCATCGAGTGTGGAGAAACGGTTCTCTGCCGCGAAGGCCCGCCCTCCCCGGTCCACCTGACACAAGTGGTCGCCCTTCGGGCGCCTAGCTACATTACAGAATGCCTCCCCGCCGTGGTGTCATCCTTCCGGCCGCCCGACGTCCTCCATTCACCCGTGCCCCCCGGCGCGCGGCACTGATCTGGGTGGGCCTCACCCTCCTGGCACCGACCGCCGCCCTCGCGCAGTCGGGCCAGCCCACCGAGCCCAGCCTGGATCCAGCGCGGGAGCTCACCCAGTACACCGTCGAGTCCTGGGGAGAGCGCGAGGGGCTCCCGCAGAACTTCGTCCACTCGATCGTCCAGTCGGCCGACGGCTACCTCTGGCTCGGCACCGCCCGCGGCCTCGCCCGCTTCGACGGCACCCGCTTCACCGTCTTCGACCAGCGAAACGTCCCGGCCTTCGAGACCAACTGGGTCAAGACGCTGTGGGCCGACCCCGACGGCACGGTCTGGATCGGCCTGGAAGGGCAGGGGATCCTCCGCTACCGCGACGGCGAGTTCACCGCACTCGAAGCGAACCGCGACCTCGCCTCGGTCCGCATCAACACCCTCTTTCGCGACGCCGACGGCGTCCTCTGGGTGGGCACCGAAGGGGGTGGGATCGCGTGGCTCGACAGCGACGACCGCTTCCACGGGATCGACACCTCGGACGGGCTTTCCGACAACACGGTCCACAGCATCACGCAGGACCGCACGGGCGCCATCTGGGTGGGGACGGTGGCCGGCCTCGACCGGCTCCAGGATGGACAGATCCAGCGATGGGGGGTCGAAGAGGGCCTCCCCGACGATCATATCTACCAGGTGGTGGCCGACCCCGCCGGCGGGATCTGGATCGGGACCGCCGCGGGGGGCCTGGCCCGTCTCGACGACCAGGGCATCACCACCTTCGGGCCCGCCGAGGGCCTGACCGACCCCATCGTCAACGCCCTCTTCCAGGATCGCAGGGGCACGCTCTGGATCGGCACCAACGGCTCCGGGCTCTTCCGTCTCGCCGATGGGACCATCACCCACCTGGACCGGGAAGGGGGCCTGCCCTCGGACCTGGTCTGGGACATCACCGAGGACCGCGAGGGCAATCTCTGGCTGGGGCTGGCCGCCGTGGGCCTGGCCCGACTCCAGGACGGCGTGTTCCGAACGATGGGCGAGCGCGAGGGTCTTTCGTCGCCCATTGCCCTCGCGCTTCTCGAAGACCGCGACGAGACGATGTGGGTCGGCACGGCCGGGGGCGGGCTCAACCGGATCCGAGACGGCGAGATCACCACCTTCACCACATCCGATGGCCTGGCCCACGACATCATCCTCACCCTGGCGCAGGGCATGGAGGGCGATATCTGGATCGGCACGGTCGCGGGCGGGATCACCCGCATTCGGGGCGACGATGTCCGGACCTACACCCTGGCCGATGGCCTGATCAGCCTTCAGAACACCGTGATCCACCCCGATGGCGAGGGCGGATTCTGGCTGGGCACCAACGGGAGCGGCGTCCAGCGATGGTCGCCCGAGGGGGTGTCCGAGGTCTACACGCAGGCCCAGGGGCTGCCCAGCGACTTCATCACCTCGCTCCGGCTGGATTCCGGGGGACGCCTGTGGATCGGCACCCGCGGCGGGCTCGCCACACACGAGGCCGGCGAGATCCGCGTGATCGGTGAGCCCGAGGGGATGCACACCGACGGCGTCAACGCCCTCTACGAAGACGCGTCGGGCGCAATCTGGGCGGCCACCATGAGGGGGCTGGTCCGGATTCACGACGGTGTGGCCCACCATTTCCTGGAGAGCTCGGGCATGAGCACCTCGGACTACCTGGCGGTGGTCGAGGACCATCTCGGCTACCTC
This sequence comes from Gemmatimonadales bacterium, assembly GCA_007692605.1. GTDB lineage: Bacteria > Gemmatimonadota > Gemmatimonadetes > Longimicrobiales > Gaopeijiaceae > SLBA01. Next base: position 1,412 of record REBS01000138.1, on the reverse strand, counting down.
TGGCTCAGCTCCAACCAGGGGATCACCCGGGTCCTGCGCGCGGAACTCGACGAGATCGCCCGGGGCGACCGGATCCAGGCCGCCCTCGAGACCTTCGGAAGAGCAGACGGGCTCCGGAGTGCCGAGGCGAATGGGGGCGTCCACCCCGCGGGGCTCCGCCGGGCGGACGGCTCCATCTGGTTTCCCACCATGGCGGGAGCGGTCGCGGTCGATCCGGAATCCGTGGATCGGGACTGGTCGCCCCCCATCCCCCTGGTCCAGTTCATGGTGGCGGGAGACACCATCATCCCCACCGGGCAGCCGATTCGTCTGCCACCCGGGCATCAGACCCTGGAGTTCCACTTCACCGCCCCGATCTTCACGGCACCCGAGCGGACCCAGTTCCGCTACCGCCTCGAGGGCTTCGACTCCGAGTGGGTCTATCCGCAGGACCGACGGGCCGCCTACTACACCAACCTGCCGCCCCGGTGGTACCGGTTCCGGGTCGGCACCGGCGCTCCCGACGGCACCTGGACCGAGAGTGAGGCGCTCGTCGAGGTCGAGCTGAGCCCTCAGGTCTACGAGAGACGTTCGGTCCAGGCGCTCCTGCTGCTTCTCCTTCTGGGGAGCGGGCTGGCGCTCTACCTGTGGAGAATGCGGCGCCTGCGGCGTCGCGAAGAGGAGCTCCTGCAGATCGTCGACGACCTGGTACAGGCGCAGGAAGCCCTCCAGAAGAGCGAGGGGGATCTGCGGCAGGCCCAGAAGATGGACGCGGTCGGGCGACTGGCCGGAGGCATGGCCCACGACTTCAACAACCTGCTCTCGGTGATCGGGGCCAACGCCCAGCTCGCCTACGAGGACGTGCCCGAAACCAACGAGCTGGCCCGCGAAGAGATCCAGGAGGTAATCCTGGCCGGCGAGCGGGCCGCCCAGCTCACCCGCCAGCTCCTGGCCTTCAGCCGAAAGCAGGTGCTCGAGCCGCAGGTGCTGGACCTGAACGAGGTGGTCCAGTCGGTCGAGCGCATGCTGCGCCGCCTGATCCGCGAGGACATCATCATGCAGGCCCGCCTGCACTCCGCGCCCTGCGAGGTGCTGGCCGACAAGACCGGGGTCGAGCAGATCCTGGTCAACCTGGTCGTGAACGCCCGCGACGCGATGCCGGGCGGAGGCACCGTCGAGATCTCGACCGGCCCCGCCGACCCCGACGGCTTTTTCGTCCTGTCGGTACGGGACACCGGCACCGGGATGGACGAAGAGACCCTCCGTCAGATTTTCGAGCCCTTCTTCACCACGAAGCGGCGGGGCGAGGGCACGGGGCTGGGGCTCTCGACGGTGTACGGCATCGCCAAGCAGTCGGGCGGCTGGATCGATGTCGAGAGCGAGATGGGGGTGGGGACGGTGTTCAGGGTATTTCTTCCGGCCGCGCCCATCGA
>REBS01000020.1 GCA_007692605.1 Gemmatimonadales bacterium | reverse complement strand
GTTGAAGAGGGTGCCGGCCTGATCCCGCTCTCCGAGCCCGAACCAGCAGATGCGCGCGGGCAGCCCCTGAAAGCCGAAGGCCGGCGCACACCGGTCATACGCGCCCGCCAGGAGGGCGTCGGGATCCGCATGGCACGCCAGCAGCCAGCGGCGCAGCCCCTCGTCACCCGAAAACCGCTCCAGGAGCGCATGGTCGGTAGCGTAGATGTCGCGCGGGTCGCCCGAAAGGGCCACCCACCGGAAGGGCCCGCGCCCCCGACAGAACTGCGGCCGGATGAAGGCGGGCACGAACCCCGGAAAGGCGAAGGCGTCGTCGTAGCCCGCCTCGAGGGCCCGCTGCCGCAGGTTGTTCCCGTAATCGAAGGTGACGGCACCGCGATCCTGCAGGGTGACCATGAGCCGCACGTGTTCGGCCATCGAGGCCATGCTCCGCCGCACGTACCCCTTGGGATCCTGCTCGCGGAGGGCGGCGGCCTCGGAGAGCCCGATCCCCTGCGGGACGTACCCCTCGAGGGGATCGTGGGCCGAGGTCTGGTCGGTCAGCAGGTCGGGGGTCCGGCCGTGATCGACGAGCGCCTGCAGGAGATCCACGGCATTGGCACGGACCCCGATGCTCACCGCCTCGCCGCTCTCGGCGCACTCCCACGCCCGATGGATCGCGGCCGGGACATCGGGGGCGATCTCGTCCAGGTACCGATCCCGGCGCCGTCGCTCGAGGCGCGCCGGGTCCACGTCGGCGATGAGGCAGACCCCGCCATTCAGGGTGACGGAGAGGGGCTGGGCCCCACCCATCCCCCCACACCCGGCGGTCACCGCGACCCGTCCCTCGAGGGTCCCACCGAAGTGCTGGCGCGCCGCCTCGGCGAAGGTCTCCCACGTCCCCTGCAGGATCCCCTGCGTACCAATGTAGATCCACGAGCCCGCGGTCATCTGGCCGTACATCATCAGACCCCGCGCCTCGAGCTCGTCGAAGTGGTCCTGCGTGGCCCAGTGCGCCACCAGGTTCGAGTTGGCGATCAGGACGCGGGGAGAATCCGGCGTGGTGCGGACCACCCCCACCGGCTTGCCCGACTGGACCAGGAGGGTCTCGTCCGGCCCCAGCTCCCGCAGGCTGCGGATGATCGCACGATAGGCCGGCCACGATCGGGCCGCCCGGCCCCGTCCCCCGTACACGACGAGCGATTCGGGGGCTTCGGCGACCTCGGGATCCAGATTGTTCATGAGCATCCGCATCGCCGCCTCGGCGGCCCAGCTCCGACAACTCCGCTCCGGCCCGCGGGGGGCTCGGATCGGCTCATCGGGGCGTGCGGGGTCGGATGACAGCATCGAGGTCTCCGTGGTCAGGACGGCTCCGGGCGGGCATCCGGGTTGCGGGCCAGGTGGAAGCGCATCCCTTCCCAGTCCTTGCGGGCCGAGAAGTTCGTAAAGTACTGGCGTGCGCGCCCTTTCACGAGGTAGCCCGCGACCGCGGACACGCTCTCACGCTGGAAGGCCTCGGCATCGGCCTCCTCGGCCTCGGGGCCCTCGCTCATGGCGCGGTGGACGCGAAGCGCCAGCTTCTCGAGCGCCTGCAGGAGCTCGAGTCGACGGGAGTGAAGATCCCGGTGCAGCCCGAAGTGCGTCGCCACGAACCCGTCCACATCGACCGGCGCCAGCGTTTCGGTCAGCGTTCGACGCCAAGCCGGGAGATCGACGGCGGGCGGAGGGGTGGCCGGGTGCGTCGGGGCATCCGGGTGCAGGAGGATCCCCATCGAGTCCCCCGCGAAGAGGAGCCCCACCCGCTCGGCCTCCCAGGCCAAGTGATGCGCGATGTGGCCGGGTGTCGGGATCGGGCGGATGCCCGGGAGGGGGGACGACACCCCCGGAGCCCAGACGCGGATCCGGTCCTTGGGGATCGGAAGCACATCCCCCCACAGGCGGTCGTGCGCCTCGCCGAAGGTCCGGCGGGTCGAGGCCACGAGCTTCTCGGGCTCGACCAGGTGCGGAGCGCCGTCCTCGTGAAGGTGGACCGTCAGCCGAGGGCAGCGCTCCACAAGATGCCCCGCAGCCCCCGCGTGGTCCAGGTGGACATGGGTCAGGAGCAGGTGGCGCAAATCCGGAAGGGGGATCCCCACCGCCTCGAGTCCGGCCTCGAGGGCGTCGAGCGAGGTCGACGGACCACAGTCGACGAGGGTGGGCTCCGGCTCCTCGAGGAGCCAGATCCCGATCGATCCCGGGAGCCCGTCGTGCTCGATGTCGAGCAGGTGGGCCCCCGGGACCCCGGGGTCATCGAAGTCGTGCGAGGCGCAGGTCAGCGCTGCCCCAGCGGCACGTAGTCGCGCTCACCCTCGCCCACGTAGACCTGGCGGGGACGGGCGATCTTCTGCTCGCCGTCTTCGAGCATCTCCTCCCACTGCGAGAGCCACCCGACCGTGCGCGGGATGGCGAAGAGAACGGGGAACATCTCGACGGGAAAGCCCATCGCCTGGTAGATGAGCCCCGAGTAGAAGTCGACGTTCGGATAGAGATTGCGCTCCACGAAGTAGTCCTCCTGCAGCGCGATCTTCTCGAGCTCGAGCGCGATCTCGAGTAGCGGGTTCTTGCCCGTGACCTCGAAGACGTCGTGGGCCGCCTCCTTGATGATGCTCGCCCGCGGGTCGTACGCCTTGTAGACCCGGTGCCCGAAGCCCATCAGACGCCGCTCGCCCTTGCGCACACTCTCCATGAAGGCGGGGATGTGCTTGACATCGCCGATCTCCTTGAGCATCCGCAGCACGGCCTCGTTGGCCCCACCGTGCAGCGGTCCGTAGAGGGCGGCCATGGACCCGGCCAGCGCCGAATAGGGGTCGGCCTTCGAGCTTCCGATCACCCGCATCGTCGTGGTCGAGCAGTTCTGCTCGTGGTCGGCGTGCAGGATGAACAGGATGTCGAGGGCCCGCTCCAGGGCGGGATTCGGCTCGTACTCGCTGACCCCGATCCTGAACAGCATATTCAGGAAATTGGCCGTGTACGACAGCTCGTTTTCGGGATAGATGTACGGCAACCCCTGGTGATGCCGGTACGCGAAGGCCGCGAGGGTCGGCATCTTGGCGACCATCCGGGTGATCTGCACCCAGCGGTTCTCGGCGTTGTCGACCTCCTTGGCTTCCGGGTAGAAGGTCGAGAGCGCCCCGACCGAGGAGATCAGGATCCCCATGGCGTGCGCGTCGTAGCGGAAGCCGTTCAGCAGCTTCGTGATGTTCTCGTGGATGTAGGTGTGATACGTGACGTCGTGGACCCAGGAGTCCAACTCATCCTCTTTCGGCAGCTCCCCCTTGAGGAGGAGGTAGGCGACCTCGAGGAAGGAGGACTTTTCGGCCAGCTGTTCGATCGGGTAGCCCCGATAGCGCAGGATCCCTCGCCCCCCGTCGATCTCGGTGACGGTACTGCGGGTCGAAGCCGTGTTGGTGAAGGCCGGATCGTAGGCCATCATCCCGAAGTCGTCGTCGTGGACCCGGATCTGACGCAGATCCATGGATCGGATGACGTTCCCTTCGTGGATGTCCAACTCGTAGTCCTTGCCGGTCCGGTTGTCCCGGACCGAGAGAGTGTTGCGAGGCTCCGTCCCGCTGTCTGCCATCTCCGTGCTCCTTGGTGCGCTGGCGTGTCGAGGTATCCGGGAGTTTCAGGCCCCGGCCTGGCGTTCATAAGATCCCATCGGGGGGCGTACGGGACAACCCCGTTGCGGAACGCTCGTTCCAGTCGGACCGAACGGAGAGGTCCCTGGGCTACCCCCGCGGGCGGAGTGTCGAGAGGCCCCCGTCGACCCCGATTACCTGACCGGTCATCCAATCGTTGGCGGGATCCAGCAGGAAGGCGGCGACCCTGGCGACATCGGAGGGCTCGCCGAGGCGTCCCAGCGGATGCAGGGCGAGCGACGCCTTGCGCCCGGCCTCGTTGCCCAGGATCCGTGACGAGAGGGGGGTGTCGACCAGGCCGGGCGCCACCGCGTTCACCCGAAGTCCTCGAGCCGAGTAGGTCGTGGCCGCCGAGCGGGTGAGGCCCTCGACGGCACCCTTGGCCGCGGCGATCGCCTCATGCGCGGTCAGCCCGATCCGGACGGCGGCGGTCGAGAAGAGGACCACCGATCCACCCTCGGTCATGTGTCGCCCGGCGGCCCGCACCAGCGCGAAGGCCGTGTGGAGGTTCTGCCGGAGGGTCTCGTCGAGCTCCGAGCGTCGGGTCAGGTGTGCGGGCTTGAGGAGGATGGAGCCCGCACAGTTCACCGCCCCGGCCAGGCCGTGCTCCCCACCCGCGAGCTCCCCGACCAGCGCCTCGACTGCGTCGAAGTCCGCGGCGTCGTCGAGGACCCGGGTCTCGCATCCGACCTCGTCCGCGAGGGCCTGAAGGCGGGCGGGATCCCGGCCGGTCGCGACGACGCGCGCGCCGGAGTGGACGAGGATCCGGGAGAGGGCCCCCCCGATCCCGCCCGATCCCCCGATGATGAGGATGGTTGCATCCTTGAAGCCCTGCGTTTCATTGGTCATGAGGCGGCAAACCCCGATCCGCGCCTCAGGGTCCGAGGCCCATCGCCTCGGCCACGAGTTCGTAGGATCGACGTCGGGCGGCAAGGTCATGGGTGACCGTGACCGCCAGGATCTCCTCAACCCCGTAATGGTCGGCCAGCGACCGGAGCGCCGTGCGGATCTGACCGGGGTCACCCACGATCACCTTCGGGTCGCGCATCAGCTCATCGCGCGGGATCCCGCGGCGGGAAAACTCCGCGTCGGCCTCCTCGGGGGTGGGGATTCCCCGATCCACCCCTCCGATGATCCGCATCCGCCACAGGTGCAGGCTGAGCGCCAGGAATTCGGCCTCGTCGCGGGTCTCGGCGCACATCACACCCACCGCGACGCTGGCCCGGGGCTCCGAGCCCGCGGGCGACGCCCGGAACGCCTCGCAGTACGCCTGCACGGCATCGGCTCCATCCGCCCCGTTGATGAACTGGGCGAAGCAGTAGCCGAGGCCCCGCCCGCCGGCGACCGTCGCGGTGCTCCCCCCGGAGCCGAGCACCCAGAACTCGGGGAGGGCGGTCCCCCGGGGCGTCGCCCGCACCCCACGATTCGGGTGGTCGTCGGGAAAGAGCTCACCCAGCCACCCGACCAGGTCGTCGATCTGCTCCGGGAAGCGCTCCACCGGAATTCCCGGACGCCCGTAGCGAAGCGCCGCGGCGGCTCTGCCCGTCCCAGCGGGCGCGCGCCCCAGCCCCAGGTCGATCCGGCCGGGGAAGAGGGTCTCGAGCATCCGGAACTGCTCGGCCACCTTGTAGGGTGAGTAGTGCGGGAGCATCACCCCCCCCGATCCGACCCGGATCCGCTCGGTCTCGGAGGCGACCCGAGGGATCAGGACCTCGGGGGCCGAGCCGGCGAAGGAGTTCGTGCTGTGGTGCTCGGCGAGCCAGTAGCGGGAGTAGCCCAGGCGGTCGCAGAGCCGGGCCAGCTCGAGGGTGGCATCGAGGGCTTCCGCGGCCCCGCTGCCATGCGGGACCGGGGACTGATCGACGACGCCGATGGCGAGAGGAGCAACGGTCATGGGAGCGTGGGACGGAGACAAGGGCGCGGGCATCGGCGGAACTGCCGGGATGAGGGTTGCGTAGGAAATGTACGTTGTCGAACGCCGGAGGCTACCTCCGGCCCCGATTCCATCGTTCGTGTGAGGCCCCATGCTCGACCCGAGAGCCCCTGCCCTGCTCGCAGCCATCCTGATGGTCGCCGCCCCCGCCTCGGCGCAGGACCCCACGGGACTCTGGCTGACCGCCGCCGAAACCGCGGTCATCGAGATCGATCGGTGCGACGACGAACTCTGCGGTTGGATCTACTGGCTCGAGGAGGGAGGGATGCGTTACGACGAGGAAAATCCGGACGAGGAGCTCCGCGATCGGCCCCTCTGCGGTCTTCCGATCCTCTACGACTTCACGCAGAACCCGAATCGGGAGACGGAGTGGCGGGACGGGCGGGTCTACGCCGCCGACGACGGGAACACCTACAGCGGGCGGATCCGCGTGCAGAGCACCGATGAGCTGGAACTGAGAGGATATCGGGGCATTGCGCTGTTCGGGCGTTCGGAGACGTGGACCCGGGTCTCGGCCGAGGACTTCGACCGGTGCGAACCGCCCTCAGTCCGCTGAGTCCCGGTTCTCGAAATCGCTCCGCAGGTGATCATCGACGATCCGGCGCATCGTGGCGTCGAGCCCTTCGGCCTCTTCGCTGAGCTGGAGGAGTT
>REBS01000021.1 GCA_007692605.1 Gemmatimonadales bacterium | reverse complement strand
TCCTGGGTGGCGGTGATGAAGGGAAGGTTGATGTCGGTCTGCATGGTGGAGCTGAGCTCCATCTTGGCCTTCTCGGAGGCCTCCTTCAGCCGCTGCAGCGCCATCGGGTCCTTCGAGAGGTCGATCCCCTGGTCCTTCTTGAACTCCTCGACGAGCCAGTCGATCACCCGCTGGTCGAAATCGTCTCCCCCCAGGTGGGTGTCTCCATTGGTGGACTTCACCTCGAAGACCCCGTCCCCGAGCTCGAGGATCGAGATGTCGTAGGTTCCGCCACCGAGATCGAAGACGGCGATCTTCTCTTCCTGTTTCTTGTCGAGCCCGTACGCGAGCGCGGCCGCGGTCGGCTCGTTCACGATGCGGAGGACTTCGAGGCCGGCAATCTTTCCGGCGTCCTTCGTGGCCTGCCGCTGCGAATCATTGAAGTACGCGGGGACGGTGATGACCGCCTGGTCCACGGTCTGCCCGAGGTAGTCCTCGGCGGTCTGCTTCATCTTCTGCAGGACCATCGCCGAGATCTCGGGGGGCGTGAAGGTCTTGTCGGCGTTCGGCACCTTGACCTGAACCCGGCCCTGTCCGTCTTTGTCGAGCTCGTACGGAACCTTGCCGCGCTCGCTCTCGACTTCGGAGTAGCCGCGTCCCATGAAGCGCTTGATCGAGAAGATCGTGTTCGCGGGGTTGGTGATCGCCTGGCGCCGGGCGACCTGCCCGACCAGCCGCTCTCCGTCCTTCGCGAATCCGACGACCGAAGGCGTCGTGCGACCCCCTTCGGAGTTCGGGATGACGACGGGCTCTCCACCCTCCATGACGGCGACGACGGAGTTGGTGGTCCCGAGGTCGATTCCAATGACTTTGCCCATTTCGGCTCCTTGGTATTTCCAATTTCAGGTCCGGGCGTGCCGGGGTGACCGGGGGCGCTCCGGGTTCGGACTTCCGGGACGTTCAGGGTGCAACCCCCATGCCGCGTCCGTGGCGGCTCGATCGGCCAGAACGGCACGGAGTTGGGGGGCGGATCGGGGTCGAGTGCGCCGGAGTGGCAGAGAGCCCCGACAATTGATATCCTTGCACGGCTCGTGAACCGTCACCGATCCGACATATCCTTCCGTTTCGTCGCGGTGCGCCCCGTCTCGGCCCCCGTCGACGGCCCCACCTGGAGCTGGCATGCGCCGTCCATCCAAATCGATCCTGGTACTCTGGGGGCTCTGCGCCTTCCTCCTGCTGGTCGGAGCGTGGGCGGGGGGAGCCGAGTGGGCGGGGGAGCCGGGCGCCGGGGCGATCTCGGCCCCATCGGTATCGCAGGATGCGGGGGCCGAGGCACCACAGGACACCGTCGGCGAGGTGGATCCCGCCCAGGCGCTGGTCGAGGGGGATCCCTTCGCCCCCGTCGACCCGGAGCTGGCGGAGCAGTGGACGGTCGAATCTCTCGACACCCCGCTCGTCGATCGCCTCCGCTCCCTGCTGGGGCTGCTGGCGATCGGGCTGATCGCCTGGCTGCTGTCGGTGAATCGCCGGAAGATTCCCTGGCGCGTCGTGATCTGGGGAGTCTCGCTGCAGCTCCTCTTCGCGATCTTCATCCTCAAGACCCCGATGGGGGCGGGGCTCTTCGCGGTCCTCAACACCCTGGTCGTGGCGCTCCTGGGCTTCACGGTCGAGGGCGCCCGCTTCATCTTCGGCGACCTGGTCTTCAACACGGTGCCGGTGGGGGTGGGCGAGCCGGGGATGGCCCCGATGGAGGAGACCACCGGTATGGTGGCCCAGACGGGAGCGTTTTTCGCCTTCAACGTCCTCCCCACCATCATCTTCTTCTCGTCGCTCATGAGCCTCCTGTATCACCTGGGGGTCATGCAGATCCTGGTGCGCGGGATGGCCTGGGTGATGCAGAAGACGATGAGGACTTCCGGGGCCGAGACCCTTTCTGCGGCGGGCAACATCTTCGTGGGGCAGACCGAGGCCCCCCTGCTCGTGAAGCCTTTCGTGGCCCGGATGACGAATTCGGAGCTCATGGCGGTCATGACCGGGGGATTCGCGACGGTCGCGGGGGGGGTCCTGGCCGCCTTCGTGGGGATGCTCGTGGCGTACTTTCCGGACATTGCGGGCCACCTGATCGCCGCCTCGGTGATGTCGGCCCCCGCCGCGCTGGTGATCGCCAAGATCATGGTGCCCGAAGATGGCGATCCCGAAACGGCGACGGGGATGGCGGTGGATCCGGAGAAACGCTTCGTGAACTCGATCGACGCGGCGGCGGGGGGGGCGGCCGAAGGGCTCCAGCTCGCCCTGAACGTGGGCGCCATGCTCCTGGCCTTCATCGCCCTGATCGCGATGATCAACGCCGGGATCGGCTGGATGGGCGGGTTCGTGGGGTACCCGGAGCTCTCGCTCGAGCTGATCCTGGGATGGGGGCTTGCCCCGCTGGCCTGGCTGATGGGGGTGACCTGGACCGACGCGGTGGCCGTCGGCTCGCTGATGGGGCTCAAGACGGTCGTCAACGAGTTCGTGGCCTTCCTCCAGCTCTCGACGATCCTGGGGGAAGGAGGGCTCGAACCGCGTTCGGTCATCATCGCGACCTACGCGCTCTCGGGCTTCGCCAACTTTTCTTCGATCGCGATCCAGATCGGGGGGATCGGAGGGATCGCTCCCAGTCGGCGGCAGGATCTCTCCCGGCTCGGGCTGCGCGCGATGATCGCGGGCTCGCTCGCCGCCTTCATGACGGCCACGATCGCGGGAATGCTCCTGTGAGGGCGCCCGCGCTTTTCTGCGTCTCGCTTCCACCTCTTCCATCCCTTCGACCACAGGGCTGACCCATGGACTCTGCCGCACTCGAGCACGCCGTCACCTCGCTTCGTGAGCGACTCCCCTTCACCCCCGACGTGATGCTGGTCCTGGGCTCGGGGCTGGGGGCCCTGGCCGATGCCGTCGAGGACCGGATCGAGATCCCCTTCGCCGAAGTGCCCGGCTTTCCTTCTGCGGGGGTCGTGGGGCACGCGGGCCGCTACGTGGCCGGCACCCTCGAGGGTCGAACGGTGCTGGTGCAGTCGGGGCGATTCCATGTCTACGAGGGCCATCCGGCGTCGCTGGTGATCGCCCCGATCCGGATCGGCGCCGGCCTCGGGATCGACACGATCCTCCTGACGAATGCGGCGGGTGGGGTGAATCGGGGCTTCGTGCCGGGCGATATCATGCTCATCGAGGACCATCTCAACATGATGGGGCGCAATCCCCTGATCGGGGATGCCGCCGAGGGCGAGGAGCGGTTTCCTGACATGAGCGTCGCCTACGACGCCGAGCTCCGGGCGCTGGCCGAGTCGGTGGCGCTGGAACGGGCCGTGCCCCTGCGACGCGGGGTGTACGCGGCGGTGACCGGCCCCACCTACGAGACCCCGGCCGAGATCCGGATGCTCTCGCTGCTGGGGGCCGATGCGGTGGGGATGTCGACCGTCCCGGAGGTGATCGCGGCTCGGGCGCGGGGAATGCGCGTTCTGGCCTTCTCGCTGATCACCAACCACGCCGCGGGAATCAGTCTCGACCCCCTCTCCCACGACGAGGTGCTCGAGACCGGGAAGGCCGCGGCCGAGACCTTCGGGGGGCTGGTTCGCGGGGTGCTGCGTCGGCTCGGGGAGTCCGATGCCGGGTAGCGGCCTGGGCGATGGGCCCGGCGAGGCTGGCGTCGATGGTTCGGCTGGTGCGGATGGCGGGGCTGGCGCGACGGTTCGGTTCAGCGCCCCGGGGCCACGTAGTGGTGATTGATCGGTCCGTGTCCCGCGCCCAGCCCGGGTGCGGTGGCGATGGCCCCCGCCACGAAGGCCAGCGCCCGGTCCACCGCGCGGGTCAGTTCGGTCCCCTGGGACAGCCCGGCCGTGATCCCGGCCGAGAGGGTGCACCCGGTCCCGTGGGTATGCCGGGTATCGACTCTCGGTCGGTGCCAGATCTCCTCTCTGGAGCCATCCCACAGGAGGTCGGTGAGCTCGGCGCCCGTGCCATGGCCTCCCTTGACCAGTGCGGCTCGAGCCCCCATCTCGACCAGCCGGTGAGCGGCCCGGCGCTGCCCCTCCTCGTCTTGGATCTCGAGGCCGGTCAGGATCCGGGCTTCCTCGAGGTTCGGGGTGACGATGCGGGCGAGGGGGAGCAGCCGGGTCCGGACGGTCTCGACCGCGTCCTCGTCGAGCAGGCGATCTCCGGAGCTGGCGACCATCACGGGATCGAGCACGTAGCTCGTCAGTCCGTGATCGCGGATCGCCCGAGCGACGGTCTCGACGAGCGCGGTGGTGGCGAGCATCCCGGTCTTCACGGCGGTGGGCGCGAGGTCCTCGACCACGGCGTCGATCTGATCGCGAACCATCTCGAGGGGGACCGGATGCACCGACCGCACGCCCATGGTATTTTGCGCGGTCAGCGCCGTGACGACGCTCGTGCCGAAGACGTTGAACGCATGAAAGGTCTTGAGATCGGCCTGGATGCCGGCACCACCACCCGAATCGGATCCGGCGATCGTGAGGGCAACCGAGGGCAGGGGATGGGACATGACGGGCTCCAGAGTCTCGAGACGGGCGTCGGGCACGACTCCGACCAGGCGGGTGATTCCAAATGGAAGATAAACCTTCATCGTCGGATCGGGAGGCCCGGGTGCCGCTGAGCGAGGGCAGGGGACCACCGAGCGAGGACCGGGAGCCGCTGAGCAAGGCCCGCACTCGCCTCGTCCGCCGGCTGTCCGATCGAAAGGGGCGTCCGCGCGAGGCGCGCGTCCTGATCGAGGGCCCGCGGGCGGTGGAGACGGCCTTCGACGCCGGGGCATCGATCGAGTTCGTGGTCTTTGCGTCGTCGGGGGTCTCCGCGGGTGATTCCGGCGCCGCCATCTCGACCGCTCCCGCGGGCGTGACCGAACTCCTCGAGCGCCTCTCCGCGGCCGGGATCGAGTTGTGTTCCCTGGCCGAAGCCGAGTTCGGGAGTCTGGCCGACACGGAGTCCCCGCAGGGGATCCTGGCGGTCTCGCGCGAGCCCCCGGGAGCCCTCTCCGACCCGGCTCCGGCTCACACCCTGGTGCTCGACCGCGTTCAGGACCCGGGCAACGTCGGGACCCTGATCCGCTCGGCGGCGGCCCTGGGCGCCGGGCTCGTGATTGCGCTCGACGGCACGGTCGACCCATGGAATCCCAAGGTGGTCCGGGCGTCGGCGGGCGAGATCTTCCGGGTGCCCGTGGTCCGGACGGACTGGGCCTCCTTCGACGGCTGGCGGGAGTCGGTCGATCTCGCCCTCCTGGTGGCCGACGGGTCGGGGGTCGACGTGCGCGCGTACCTGGCCTCGCATCGTCACCCGAGCTGGTCGCTCCTGATCGGCAACGAGGGCGCGGGTCCGCGGGCCGAGGCCCTGGCGGCAGCCACCGGTGTCATCGCGCTTCCCCTGATGGGGGGCGTCGAATCGCTGAATGCGGCGATGGCCGGGAGTATCCTTCTCTGGGCGCTGGGCCCCGAAGCTCCGAGTTCCCCCTCATCCCCTCCCCGAAGGGAAACCCATCGTGTTTGAACCCTGGTTGCCGGCGCTGGTCGCGGGTGTGTTCGGGCTCGCGCTCGGCTCCTTTCTGAATGTCTGCAGCATGCGCTGGCCGGTCGACGAGTCGGTGGTCGCGCCGCGCTCCCGCTGCCCCGGATGCGGCAAGGGTATCGTATGGTACGACAACGTGCCCGTGCTGAGCTGGATCCTCCTGCGGGGGCGGTGCCGACGATGCGGGGAGCGGATCTCGGTCCAGTACCCCCTGGTGGAGCTGGCGACCGGAGCCATCTGGGCCGGGATGGTGATGCTCTACGGGATGGAGTGGGAGGCGCTGCGCGGGGCGACCTTCCTGACGATCCTGCTCGGGATCGCCGTGAGCGACGCCCGGTTCTACATCATTCCCGATCAGTTCTCGGTGGGCGGGGCGATCCTGGGGTTCGCCATGGCGTTCATGCCGGGTGGGATCGACTGGCTGGCCGGGCTCGCGGGGGCTCTGACGGGGTTCCTCCTCCTCTGGTTCGTGGCGTGGGCGGGTGAGAAGGTCTTCAAGAAGGAGGCGATGGGGGGCGGCGACATCAAGATGATGGCGCTGATCGGGGTCTTCGTCGGGATTACGGGGGTGCTCCTTACGATCTTCCTCGGCTCGCTCCTGGGGGCGGTGATCTTCGGCCCCATCTCGATGAAGACCGGAAAGATGATCCCCTTCGGCATCTTCCTGGCGCTCGGCGCGGCCGTCACCTTCCTGTTCGGGGAGGCCCTCATCGGCTGGTACCTGGGCTGGGCTTATCCGGCGTAGCCTCCCGGGTACCCGCCTGGTTGGTCCCAAATTCGCATGGAATCGCCCGAATCCCC